>DATCKI010000259.1:0-12765 GCA_036562365.1 Bacteroidia bacterium
CTCTGCGGTGAACAAATCAGCTAGTCAGTACTGCGCAGCATGGGCGCACTGGGTGAACGATGGTCGGGACCCACAGAGTGCAGTTAGCGGCCAAAATAATTCTGTCTGACCGTAGGGAGTTCGAATTATTTTAGCTAACAAACTCGTTGTGGGTGACCTAGGAACCCCGGCGCCTTGATTTTTCTTTGCCTACTTTCTTTTTATCAAGAAAAAGAAAGTAGGTCGCGAGAGGCGTAGCCGAAGCGAAACAAATAGAAATACATTATCCTAAAACCAGCCCCAGTCAGCACTGCGCCAGCAAAAAACTCTGCGTAACCTCTGCGCCCTTTGCGTCTCTGCGGTGAACAAATCAGCTAGTCAGTACTGCGCAAGCCTCAGCGCCCTTTGCCTGACATCGTAAGATGTCCTGCGAACTCAAAATTCTACTAGTCAGTACTGCGTTAGCTTAAAAAACTATGCGTAACCTCTGCGCCTCTGCGGTGAATTAAAAAAACAATACATCAGTAATGGACCAGCAGAAATGATTTTTTCAGCTGCGCTAAGCTTACCCTAGCCACTCCAAAAATTTCGTACCTTTAAAGCCAATTTCAAAATATGAACAAAAATCGCCTTTTTCTTATCGACGGCTTTGCCCTCATTTATAGATCCTATTTCGCATTTATCAATAACCCTCGTATCCATTCCTCTGGTCGTAATACCAGTACCGAATTCGGATTCACCAATACCTTGCTCGATCTCATTCAAAAGCAAAAACCTTCGCACTTAGCGGTGGTCTTCGATCCACGCGAAGAAAGCACCGAACGTGCAACGGTTTTCACCGATTACAAAGCCAATAGACAAGAAATGCCCGAAGATATCAGATTGGCTATTCCTAACGTTGAAAGAATCATTAAAGCTTTTAATATCCCTCTACTTGTCGTTGAAGGCTTTGAAGCCGACGACGTAATTGGTACCCTTGCCGTTAACGCCCCTAAAGACCAATTCGACGTCTATATCATGAGTCCTGATAAAGACCTCTCTCAAATGGTTGCCCCAGGAATTTATTGGTATAGACCCGGACGTATGGGTAATCCTGACGAAATCTTCGATGAACAAAAAGTTTGCGAAAAATTCCAAGTTAAACACCCTAAACAAGTTATTGACCTTCTCGGTCTTATGGGAGATGCCGTTGATAATATCCCGGGAATCCCAGGTGTAGGCGAAAAAACTGCTCAAAAATTTATTGCCGAATTCGGTAGCGTTGAAGGACTACTTGCTAATACCGACAAACTTAAGGGCAAAATGAAAGAAAAAGTAGAAGCAGGTGCCGAATTAGCTATTATCTCGAAACAATTAGCTACCGTTATCACTACTGTTCCTATTGAATTCCACGAAGAAAGCCTTCGCCTCGACCCTCCTAACGAAACAGAATTAAGAGAAATATTTGCCGAATTAGAATTTAGAAACCTAAATAAACGAGTTTTTGGCGATTCAATTCAGGCCGGTGCAACTCCAGCATCTCCTACACCTAAAGCTCCTAAAAACCCTGATCAAGGCTCACTTTTCGATATGGATAATAACCCTGCCGAAAATGCCGTAGCTATTTCTGCATTCAAAACCTATAACCCTGAAATACAAAAATATACATGCGTAAAATCCGAAGATGAGTGGTCTAAACTTATCGCAGAAATTGAAAAGGAAAAAGAATTCAGTATCGATACTGAAACTACTGGCCTCGATGCTTTAACTGCCGAATTAGTTGGTATTTCTATCAGCGTGTACAAAAATACGGGTTATTATATTCCTTGCCCAGAAAATAAAGATGAAACAAGTGCTATTGTAAATAGATTAAAACCTTATCTAACTGGAAACGAATACACCAAAATTGGCCAAAATATTAAATACGATTACGCTATATTCTTAAAATATGGCGTTGAAATGGCAGGCCCTATGTTCGATACTATGCTGGCTCACTATATCTTAGAACCAGATCTACGACATAATATGGACTTTTTGTCTGAAACCTATTTAGGTTATTCTCCAATTAGTATTGAAACTTTAATTGGGAAAAAAGGCAAAAATCAACTTTCGATGAAAGATGTAGATTTAGATAAAATTACATCTTATGCAGTCGAAGATTCCGATGTCACTCTACAATTGAAGCAATATTTTGAGGCGCAACTAAAAAATACACCCTTAATGACTCCTTTTCAGTCTATTGAAATGCCATTAATGCCTGTTTTGGCAAAAATGGAATTAGAAGGTGTAAAAATAGATCAGAAAAATTTAGCCGATTTTTCTTCTCAACTTGCAGAAGAAATTGCAACTCTTGAAAAAGAAATTATTGAACTCGCCGGAACTCCTTTCAATATTGCTTCTCCTAAACAATTAGGTGACATTCTTTTCGGGGTTCTTAACCTAGATCCTAAAGCTAAAAAAACCAAAACAGGTCAATACTCTACAAACGAAGAAGTCTTAGCTAAACTTGCTGGAAAACATCCAATTATCGACAAAATTTTGGCCTTCCGTGAAGCTCAAAAACTTAAAAGCACCTATGTAGATGCTCTTCCTGCCCTTATTCACCCTAAAACTGGACGTATTCATACCAGCTTTATGCAAGCCGTGGCAAGTACTGGCCGACTCAGTTCTCAAAATCCAAACCTTCAGAATATTCCTATCCGTACCGCAAAAGGTCGAGAAATTAGGAAAGCCTTTATCCCAAGAAACAATGAATATATCATACTTTCTGCCGATTATAGTCAGGTCGAATTACGTATTATCGCTGCTTTAAGTGGCGAACAAAATATGATATCCGACTTTAAAAATGGATTAGATATTCATACCGCTACTGCAGCTCGTTTATACCATATTAGCCCTGAAGAAGTAACCCGCGAAATGCGTAGCAATGCTAAAACTGTTAACTTCGGAATAATATATGGAATTTCAGCTTTTGGATTAGCTCAACGTGTAAATATTTCACGCACAGAAGCAGCTGAGATTATCCAAAATTATTGGGTGAGTTATCCGAGAATTAAAGAATTCATGGACGAACAAATTCAATTTGCACGCCAAGAAGGTTATGTAAGTACAATTAGTGGTAGAAGACGATATCTGAAAGATATCAATAGCGCAAATATGACTGTAAGAGGTTTCGCAGAACGAAATGCCATTAATGCCCCCATCCAAGGATCTGCAGCTGATATAATTAAATTAGCTATGATTGCAATCCAAAATGAAATGGAAGCGAAAAATTACAAAAGTAGAATGGTACTTCAAGTACACGACGAGTTGGTTTTCGATGTTTATAAACCAGAACTTGAAGAAATTAAAGCTCTTGTAGTTGATAAAATGCAAAATGCTTGGAAATTAGAAGTGCCACTAATTGTAGAAACTGGTGTGGGCGATAATTGGTTAGATGCTCATTAATCTACACCAATCTCAAATTTGGCATAATCATCGCCATACTTCTTGCGCATACGCTGCTTGGCTTTCTTTACCGCATCTATTGTAATGCCAAGCAAATGTGCTGTTTCCTGGTTCGTTAAATTCAACTTCTGAAGCAATATTATCCTCAAATTCGACTCAGTTAAATCTTGGAAATTCTGCTTAATTGAATGATAATATTCGGGCCTCTCCGAAATGAATGCTGCCTTGAACAACTCCCAATTTTCATCCGTCATAAGGTGTGAATTCAATAGCTCTTTTATACTTGTTTTCTTCTCTTTCAACGCCTGAGGTGGAAGTAATGTGCTATTTATTTCAGTTAATTCCCTTGTTAATCGTTCTATTTGTGCATTCTTTTCTTGTAAATACACTTTGTACGACTCTAATGACGAATGCGCTTCTTTCAATTTACGCTCCGAATTCAGTTTTGCTTGTTTAAATTCTTCTATCTCTAACTGACGTAAACGTTGAATTCTATTAGCTTTATCTCTATAAATCAAAAAACTAACACTCAACGATAGTATAACTACACCCCCTATAAACGAAAAACGTAATAGCATTTTCTGTTGAGCAGCAATTTCTCTATTCCTCTCTTCTATTTCCCATTCATTTACAATGCTTTGAATAGTTGAACTTATTAAATATACCGCATCTTTACCTATGGTAAAAGAATTCATTTTATTAAGTTCATCTGCAAGTCGTCGGTAATATAATTCATTCGTTACATCTCCCTTTTTAATGCTTAGCTCCATCAACAAATGAGCTATTTCTTCCTGAAAACTTGCACAATTTTCTTGATTCTTAGCATATTCATATGCCTTTTCAAGTGTAGCTTGAGCTGAATCTAAATCCTCATTTTCTAAAAACATTTTGCCCAATTGAATGCGAGCATACATCATATTTCGCTCTATACCAAGCTCCTTCGATATTTTTATATCCTCTTTTAAAAGTTGTAAGGCCTCCTCTTTTTGATTCCATACCCATTTTACCCGTCCTAATTCTCCTAAAGCCTTTGCATATCTAATCCAATCTCCATTTTTCTCACTCAATTCCAAACATTTATCTAAATAAATTTTCGCATCACTATACTTCTCCGCATTATAATGATTAACTCCAATATTAAATAGTGCAGCTCTATGGTTTTCAGAATTAGAATCACTTATCTTCACTACTCGCTCTAAAAATGCAACACTTTTAGACAACATCCTCATTGTCAAATAATAATAACCTATTTTCTTTAGCGACTCATCTCCCAATATCAGGTCTTTATCTTTCAAATTATCTAAATCTCTTTGCGCTAAAAGAAATGGACTTAACGCATTAATATACTGATTATCAGAATAATAACTAAACCCTAACTCAGCATATAACCAGGCTCGTAATGATGCTGACGTGGCAAATTTATTTGTCGCTCCTAAATAATTCCTAAGCGCATCAATCTGTTTTTCATTTAGATATTTCGAAGCTTGAGGATGTATTAGTAATATTGTAGCACTAACTAAATTATAGTCCTGCTGATTTAAACGAAAGTTTTGCTTCGTGTCTTTCTCTAACTTAGATTTTAAGGAAATAAAATTGGTATCTGATAGATAAATTGGAATGGATTTTCTCCAAAAAGCTAAATCTGATTTCTGGCCGAATCCTAAAAAAATAGTACTTATTGCTAGTAAAAATACAAACCCAATTCTTTTCATTTACCCCTAATAGAGACCAAATATAGCGCAATTTAATTAATTTCAGCCGCCTCCTACACTTTTAACCAAGAAATAGTTACACCATTGTCCACCCATTTGTCCACCCCTAAAATTTCATCTTATTTATCTTCTCCTTTACATTTGCAACTCCCCCCAAAGACCAATTTTAAAGTTAGCACCTCTAATCACAAAGTATTGAAAAGTGCATAGTGTCAAAATTCAAAAATGCATTTTGACACTAACTTTAAAATTAAACTGAATAATAAACTTTCCAGCTTTTAACCTGTAACCTAAAACTAAACTTAACTAACCCAAAAAGGAAAGTTTATTATGGTTTAATTATTATTGCAGATGGGATATATAGAGAGGTAGTCTTCTTGCCATCTGTTTTTTCTTTCCATCCATTATGACTCGAAATCAATAAATCGAAGCCCTTAAAGAATTCTTCTTTAAACTCAATATTCAAGTCACTAAAAACCAATCGTACTTCGTCTGTATTTTGATTAATAAAGATGTCTCTGTCGCATAATTGATATGGGTCGCAAACTATTATCGTAGCTTGCGTGTTTTGCTGAAATAAACGCGCATATTTCATTAAAAATAAATCTGCTGTAGATGAAATATAGACCATTAATTGACGTGGAGTTTCAAATCCTCTATCAACAAATATTCCTACACTACATTTACTTGTTTCTAAAAAATAGCGAGTTTTATCATCTAAAATCTTGGTTTCAGGCAAAATAGAATCTTTTCCTATTATAGTTCCAATTACTTTTTCTGGATTTAACGCATTCACTGTTAAGCCCATGATATTCCCTAATATAGATCCTTGGAATATAGATTTACCAGCGCCCATTAACAATATATCGTACTTGCCTCTCTTCGCAAACCCTAATACATCTCTAGAAAACTCATGCGTAAATCTGTGCACCGTTTGTACCTTCATTTTTTGCTCTTTAGCAGCTTTATGTATAGGTGCAAAAACTTCGTTTTCCAACTGACTTGCTTCAAATGTATTTACCTCATCAGCATAACTTAGGTGCAAAACAGTCACTAAACCTTGATCTGAATTTCCAGCAAACATTTGCGAAATGCGCAATAATTTTGGGGCTTTCTGCGGATTTGCAAAAGAAACCAATACTTTATACTTTTTCTTGGTCGTAGAAACTACTTTTTCGACCTCATCTTTACGATATATAAAGAGAATTAATTCCATTAATGGTCCAGTCATAAATGTAGTAAGCAATGCCATTACAACCAACATGCTGAATATTTCTGGTGATAAAACTCCCAAATCTAAACCTATATTCAGAACCACTAACTCCATTAACCCCCTGGTATTCATTAAAGCGCCCATTTGAAGCGAGTCTTTAAAACTTTGACGGGTAAACCTACTTCCTATAAAGGCTCCAAAAAACTTACCCGAGACCGCAAAAGCTACCACTATTATGGCATGAAACCACATTTCTTTCGTATCTAACAAACCTAATTTGGTTCGTAAACCAGAATACACAAAGAATAATGGAAGAAAAATAATTAATGCTACATCTTCGGTTTTATCGCTAAGTATTCTTCGAAAATTCAAGCTAGGAGGCATTACTATACCAGCCATAAATGCTCCAAATAAAGCGTGTATTCCCAACAAATCGGCAATATATGATGATATGAGTAGAACTAAGAAGGAAATGGCAATAATCCATCTACTCATAAGTTTTTTACGATTGTAAATCTCCCCAACACGCTTCATAAAAGGCCTTACTAATACCAACATAATTAGCACATAAGTAAGCGTGAAGAGTATATTATACATAGCCCCAGCAGCTGTACCCGCCTTTACTATAGCAACTACAATGGCTAGTAAACACCAAGCACTTATGTCGTCTATTGCGGCAGATGTCATTGCTAAACCTCCCAAATGTGTTCGCATAAGACCTCTTTCTTTCACCACTCTCGCTAATACTGGGAATGCGGTTATACTCATCGAAATCCCAATAAATAACGCAAACGACAAGAATGGCGCATTTGCAGGTGCGTATATATCATACATAAAATAAGCCAGCAATATTCCCAAAGTAAACGAAAGCCAAATGCCTGTATGACTAATCAATAACGCACTTTTAGCCTTGCCTTTTAACATTCCAAAATCTAATTCCATGCCTATGGTAAACATAAACAATATTAAACCTATCTGGCTGATAAACTGCAAATTAGAAATAGAATTTTCGGGAAATAAAAACTGACTAATTTCAGGAAAATATTGTCCTAAAAGCGTAGGTCCCAATAATATACCTGCAACTATTTCACCAATTACCGCAGGCTGACGAATTTTATTGAATAAAAAACCTAATAATCTAGCCGCAAATAATATTGTTATTATTTGTAATAATAAAGTAGCTAATGGATGGTATAAAGCATGAAGAAATGAATCGCTAAACTGATTCCAAGCGCTATCTGTTCGCTCTACAACTTCGCTCCCTTTGTTACCAGCTAAAATTATGAGCAACCGCATTGCTAAAAAACATATTCCAGCTATTGCGATGTAATACAACGGAGCTTTAAATCTCTTCATTAAGTGGTTAATTAAAAAATAGCTCCGCCAAGAATCGAACTTGGATCAGATGTTTAGGAAACACCTATTCTATCCATTGAACTACGGAGCCAATGGACAAAAGTATTATAAATTTAGATTTTTTGAAATAGCCCAAATTTTAGACTATATCACTCATTACCAAACTATTTGATGTGCACTTCTTCTACTTGTATAATCTCTTTAGTATTTGAATTGAATGCAATAGCTAGTAATTTGACATGATTATCGTTATAGTCTGAAGGTAAGGTTATGCTCCACTGATTACGTTTGATAGTCCCTGCTGAATTATCAGACCCTAAACTCACACCCCAAATTGGACTCACATGTTTACGTAGCATATGATCGTGTACATAAGCTTCAACATAATCTTGAGGTAAAGATTGTCCGTACCATTTTTGTGGTGCTACGATAGAATCTTCAACTATATACAAACCTAGTTTTACTTCTGGACTTATATTTTCAATAAAACCAGCATGCACATAACTAATTAATTTTCTACTACTTTCAACGTAATAAGCTGTAATTTTCAATTCTATATCAGCTATGGGATCGGCATTTAGTATATTATTCGCTTCGTTAGCCCAAACATTATAAAAATGAATTTTCGAGCCACTTATTTCTTTACGATTAATCATACCATTTGGCTGTCCGGCTGAAGAAACCCCAAATTCGTTATCAAATGCTGTTCCCACTTCTGTTCTCCAATCTTTAGGATATTTAGGAGGAGCTGGCGAAGCAAATGTTACCCCACAATGCACTGATAAACCTAATATATTAGGATTTGAATTCACTAAATTATGTAGAATCAAAGCCCCATTCGGACAGTTACCACAAGTATGGCCAGTATAGTCTTCTACTAATACCTTTCTAGGAGCTGAAGAATTAATAGTATAACTAGGTGGTGGATATGCAACCGTATCTATACTTGAACTAACAGTACTATAGGGTGATTCCACTTTGTCGCATGAACTAATTCCTAGCACCAAACATGCAGAAAGTAATGCGCTTATATGAAATATCTTCTTCATAATTTTATATCAGAAAGTTACGAATTTTTTAGAATGAACCAATGTATCCAAATGTTAAACCATTAGCCGCTGGAACTGCTCTACATACTCCTCCTATACAAAGTACTCCGGCACGCTGACGACCATAACTTAACTGGAACCTATGACTTCCCATATTATAAACCACAGACCCCAAGGGATAATTCACTCTCTTTTCAACTTGTGGATGTCCAACATTATACTGATTCATTAACGAAACCGACCAATGTGGCGCAAAAGTCCACTCTACTAAGCCCATTAACCAACTTCCTTGATCTTGCTTGGTATACAAACCTTCAACCTCAAAACGTAACGAATGATTATTGTTTACTCGCCATGTAAAATCAGCAACTCCAATATGTGCATGCACAAAGGGATCTTTTCCAAGCTGACTAACCGTAAGTGTTTTTAAATTCGCCCAAAGCTGCATATACATTACCGTTAATTTCAGCTTTTTATTGAATTTCTTCGTGATTTCTATATTGAAATCTTGAAAATATTGCTGTCCTAATCTTCCTGATGTTGTGTACCCATATCTATCTGGAGTTAATACGGTATCTCCCTCAAATACTGTTTGTCGGGCAGGCAAAATCGTTGTATCTAAACCATAAACTATAGAAGCATTTATGGCTATATCTAAGCCATACTTTCCTCCTAATTTAGATCCACGTGGTATAGTAAAATTCAAATCAGCTTGCAGTCCTTGCTCTCCTACATACTGCACAGCATACGGATAAATAGATGCTGCCAAGTTATAGGTATGTTGCTTATTTAACATAGGCACCCAGTTCACCATTAATCGGTTACCCACTGCTTCGCGGTCCATCCTCGAATCAAAATTGTCGATTCGCTTCGCACCAATAGCTATCCCCCAATTATTGCCTGAATATGAAGCCGTTACTAATGCCGCTGTTCCTGGTTTATAAATGTAATTGTTGGCAGCAGATGGATCGTTGAATTTATAGGCAAACTCTCCGCTTAATGTAAAGTTTTCAACCCCAAAATTCAATCTACCCGAAGCTGTAGTTACATTTTGTGGCAGCTTTAAGGTCTCTATTCCTATAACTTTTTCTTCACCCGGTCTGAATGTAGAAACAATGCTTCCTCCAACTGTTAAACGAAATATAGATTTATTCATTTTCGGGATTAATTCTGAGAAATTCACTTCACCATCAAATCCACGTATGGTTCCTTCAGACCAAGACCAAAAGTCACGCTGACGACCAAATACACCCTTTACTGTAATCCCTTTATAGTTGTATTTAATTCTAAAACCTTGAATAAAGTTATCGAAACCTAACTGTCGAGCTTCGTATGAACGTAAGGTTAAACCATTACCAAATTGTTCGTAAAACCCTCCGGCCGTAATGTCTAAGCCTTTGTATTGGTATCCCGCAAAATAATAGGGCACTCCTTGTCCTTGGAAACGTTCATCTATACCCAATAATGGTTTAGGTTGATAAAACTCGAACCTTGCACCTGCATAAAACCCACCCTTTCTGTAATTTAAGAACAAAAAAGAGTTCATACGAATTTTCTCAGGAACTATAGGTGCTGCAATAATGCTATCTCGAGTATAATATTGCATGTCAACACCTGCTAATCCTGTTAATGTCCCCCAATTATTTTCTTTGGGAGCAACCTGGGCAATATTATGAGTGATAAATCCTACTAGAAAGGCTCCTAATAGAAGTAAATGTTTTTTCATAGATTATGTTTAGGTTTCTAGATAGGTTTTTACTTCTCTACCGACTCGCCTCTTGCTACTTTACGTAATACTTCAAATAACACACTCTCGTCGCCTAGGGTATAACCCATATGTTGCCATACAACTTTTCCATTACCATCTATTACAAAGGTATGTGGCGGATTCTGAACACTTAGGCTTCTCTTTAATTCCTCATTCGGATCTAATAATATCTCATATGGCCATGCTTTACTCTTTACAAATGGAGCAATTTTGGGCTCATTTCTGGAATCGTCTATCGAAACAGCTATAAAACGAACTCCCGTCTCTTTTTGAATCTCTTCAAAATCGTCTTGAATCGTATTCAACTCTAAAACACATGGCTTGCACCAAGTAGCCCAGAAATTTATTACAATCGGTTTTCCATCGTTTTTTAACTCTGAAATTCTAACACTATTTCCATCTAAATCTTTTAATGCAATATCTGGTAATTGGGCATATGTTGCTACTCCCAAAACACTAAACAACATTATACTTAGTACTCTTTTCATTTTTAGCCGAGTTTTATAGTTTCTCAAATGTAAAATATTAATCATGTATCAAAAATATTATTAACAAAGTTTTGATAAAGTTTAGCCCTTATTCTCTCACTACTTTGTTGTTAATTTTTTATCCTTCTTTTACTTTTTCTTTATCAATCCAACTTTTTATCCCTCTATTCTCCCCTCAATTCACAACTTATTTAACCATATCCATCTTTCATTAGTCTATCTCTTAAGTATAGATTTCGACTCCTTATCCAGTTAATTTTCAATCCATTTTACCATACATTTTTTATCTTAGAAGTCTTAATTGCTTCCTATGAAATACCTTATATCCGCTCTTCTTTTTTTATCTCTCAATTACCTTGCCACTTCTCAAAATAATTATGCAAGATTGGTAAATCCTTTTATTGGAACAGATGGTACAGGGCACACTTTCCCCGGCGCTACTAGCCCTTTCGGTATGGTACAATTAAGTCCTGATACCCGAAACGATGATTCTTGGGAAGGCTGCTCTGGATATTATTACGCCGACTCTATAATCCTTGGATTCTCTCACACCCACCTCAGCGGAACTGGATGCAGCGATTATGGCGACCTGCTCATTATGCCTTTTACTTTTTCTGATTTTTATGATGCTCAAAGAGTTGCAATTAGCGATATCAATCACCATAAAGAAAAAGCCTACGCAGGATTTTATGAAAATACTCTCTCGAATAATGTTCAGGTAAAACTTACTACTACCACCCGCACTGGAATTCATTCCTATACCTATCCTTCTAATGAAAAACTAATTCTACTTGACCTAAAACATCGTGATGAATTACTAGATTTTAATATAGAAATCCCCAACGATTCAACTATACTCGGTCACCGTAAAAGCAAAGCTTGGGCTCAAGACCAAGACTTCTTCTTCGCCATTCGTCTCTCAACCCCTATCTCTAAAATCCGCTCTAATTCTGGAGAAATAATTACAAGCCAATTTCCATACTTCGACCAAATAAATCATCCCGTTATTGTTCTTGAATTTGGTCCCAATACTCCTAAAAACATCATTTTACGGGTAGGAATTAGTCAGGTTGATAAAAATGGAGCCCTACTAAACCTAAATACGGAAGCTAAACACAATAATTTCGACCTTTACCTTCAGAAAAATGAAGATGTTTGGAATAAACAACTTTCTAAAATTGAATTCGAGGGCCCAAATCCTACCAAAGATACCATATTTTACACCGCACTTTACCATTGTATGATTGCCCCCAATACCGCTTCCGATGTGGATGGAAGATACCGTGGTATGGACAGGAAAATTCATACTGCCAAATTCTATACGCACTATTCCGTTTTCTCACTCTGGGATACTTATAGAGCTTTACACCCACTTTTCAATATAATTGAAAGGGAAAGAAGTGCCGACTTTATATTAACCATCCTCAATATGTATAAAGAAGGAGGAAAATTGCCCGTGTGGGAACTGGCCGGAAATGAAACAAACTGTATGATTGGCTACCATTCTGCCTCTCTTTTAGCTGATGCAGTGGCAAAAAATATTCCTATTCCCCTCGAACTTGCCTGCGAAGCAGTTGAAAGCTCCGCAAACCAAATTGAATTTGGGGTTAAAACCTATGCTACTCAAGGTTATTTACAGGTCGAAGATGAACATGAAAGTGTAAGTAAAACCGTTGAATATAGCTACGACGATTATTGTATCGCTAAATTATTCGAAGCAAAAGGAGATAAGGAAAAAGCAGAATATTACTATAATAGATCAAGGAATTTCTTC
>DATCKI010000261.1:0-3585 GCA_036562365.1 Bacteroidia bacterium
CTCTAAACGTGAAGTAACTTTCATTTTACATTAAACTTTTCTTTAACATTTATTTCATAAGTAAAAATCTTAAATACTAAAATTAAAACAAACCGAAAAAAATATTTAGATTTGCCTAAATTTTAAATTCAAATACATTTAAAAACAATGGCTAATACTCTCAAATTTAAGATTCAAGCTGTTGCACAATTTTTAATACTAGTGCAAATAAGTTTTGCTCAAAACCTGAATGTATTAGATAGCTCTTCTTTAAACCAAACTCTTAAAACGGTAACCATCTCCACTCAAAACCCCAATTTCCAAATATCTAATAATACCATTCTTACTGAAGTTTATCCTGTTCAATTTTTCAACTCTAACCCAAGTCCAACTTTATTCGAAAATCTACAACAAATCAACGGCCTTAGACCACAGATAAATTGTAATATTTGCAATACTGGCGATATACATATTAATGGCTTAGAAGGACCTTATTCGCTTATTCTAATAGATGGAATGCCTATTGTTAGTGGACTATCAACTGTATATGGCTTCCATGGTATTCCTAAATCCATTATCCAATCTATTGAAGTTGTAAAAGGCCCATCTTCTACTCTCTATGGAAGCGAAGCAGTTGGAGGTGTTATAAACATCATTACCCAGAACCCAAGCTCTCTTCCTAAACTCTCTGTTGAAACCTCTTTAAGCTCTTGGACTGAATTTAATCTAGACCTTGCCTCAGCATTTAAAGTCTCTAATAAATGGAATACTCTTTTAAGTGCCAATTATTTTAATTATTCCTTGCCACTCGATTTTAATAAAGACGGTTTTACTGACCTAACTTTACAAAATAGAGTATCTGCTTTCAATAAATGGAATATGAAGCGTATAGATGATAAACTCTTCCAAATTGCTTTACGATATATATACGAAGATCGTTGGGGTGGCCAAATGAATTGGAATAAAAATTTCAGAGCTGGAGATAGTATCTATGGGGAAAGTATTTATACAAATCGATGGGAAATTCTCTCTCAATACCAATTACCTACGAAGGAAAACTTCTTAATACAACTGAGTAATAATGGTCATTTTCAAAATAGTGCTTATGGTAATCAACTATTTATAGCCAAACAATTGAGTAATTATTTACAATTCTCTTGGGCTAAAAAATATAATGCCTGGAACTTTAATCTTGGCTTAACTTTAAGAACAATTTATTACGATGATAATACGGCTATTACAATTAATTCTGATTCTAGTAATTCCCCATTACTAACTATTTTGCCCGGAATTTTTACACAAAACGAAGTTTTGATTAAAAAACATCATAGTTTATTAGGAGGAATTCGATTTGATTGGAATAATTATCACGGCCCTATTTTTAGTCCACGACTAAATTATAAATGGCAATCACAATCCGAGAACTCTGCTTTTCGTATAGGTATAGGAAATGGTTTTAGAATTGCACAAGTATTCACCGAAGACCATATGGCCTTAACAGGTTCACGAAAAATAGTATTCGAAGAAAGTTTA
Source organism: Bacteroidia bacterium (assembly GCA_036562365.1). Taxonomy (GTDB): domain Bacteria; phylum Bacteroidota; class Bacteroidia; order CAIKAF01; family CAIKAF01; genus JACVCJ01. The sequence goes on from DATCKI010000261.1 coordinate 1,513, forward strand.
AAGCCAGAAAAATCTTGGAATATCTTAGCTAATTATTTGCAAAAGTTTTATTCTGAAAAAGGATGGAGACTGCAATTCGACTTTTCAACTTTTTACACCTATTTCACAAATAAAATCATTGCTAATTACGATCAAGACCCATTATTAGTAATCTATAAAAACTTAGATGGATATGCTATTTCGAGAGGGATTCAAGGAAATATGGATTTCAAACATAGTTCAAGTTTATCCTTTTTAATTGGGGCAAGTTATATGGATGTATGGAGCTATGAAAATCAATCTAAAATAAGACCTCTTTTCACCGAAAACTTTTCTGGAACTTGGGCTATTAAATACATGATTCCTAAAATTCATATAGAAATAGACTATACAGGAAATGTTTATAGTCCGATGCGATTACCCATACAGCACGATGACGACCCTCGCAAAGCTTATTCACCTTGGTTTAGTATTCAGAACATTCAATTTCGTAAAAGCTTCAAATATCAAATAGAAGTTTTTGTTGGCATTAAAAACTTATTGAATTTCACTCCTAATAAAGGCAATCCATTTTTAATCGCTCGAAGTCAAGACCCTTTTAATAAGAACTTAATTTATGACACAAACGGAGATATTATGAAAACTCCCGATAATCCATATGGATTAAGTTTTGATCCAACCTATGCTTTCGCACCGAATCAAGGGATTCGAGGTTATTTAGGAGTAAAATGGAAATTAAATTAAGCTTTGTATTTGAAGAAATAAATCATTTCATCTCCAAACTCTTCATCTTCTTCAAGTACCGATTTGAGGTATTCCCAACTTAACTCCGAAGCATTAAACATAGGAGGATCTGGGAAAAAATCTGGGAAGAATACTTCATTTTTTTCTTTTAATTCTGGACTAAATTCGCCCATTACCTTTTCATCAAAAACATTTTTAGGCAATTCAAACACGCCTTCCCAACCGTTATTATCGTCTAATATATATGCATTTAGCTTTACTAGATCTCCTTCAACAAGAAATCCGTAAAGAACTAAATCTGAGAACTTGTATGTTTTATCTGAATGAAAATGCATAAAAAAAGGCCGACATTAAATCGGCCTTCAAAGTTAAAAATTTATCGTAATAAGTTCACATGTCCAATTATTTGCTTTTTCTCACCTTTAAACTCAGTGTATTTAATTTTGTAGACATAAGTATCTTGCTTCATTACTTTGCCAAGATCATTTTTAAATCCACCATTCCATCCTTCATAGATATTGTTCGATTGGAATACTAATTCTCCCCATCTGTCAAAAATTGACATTTCGAATTCTTCTATATAGGAACCAATTACTTTAAACTCTTCATTCAATCCATCGTCATTCACAGTAAATGAATTAGGAATAAAAATATTGGTATAAGGATTTACATTAACCTCTTTTGTTAATGAATCTCTACAATCTCCATTTGATACAATTTGAGTAATTAAATACACACCTTCATTTTGGAATGTATAATCCCAATCTGCTTGATTGATTATGGTTCCATTAAATAAGTAAATAACATTGGAAGCATTAAAAGAGTTATCGTATACCTGCATTAATGGATTACCCAATGACACATTAACTGGAGCACTAAAGTCTGCCTCTGGATTAGGATGTACAGTTAAATTTAAGGTAATAACTGAATCACAACCATACGAATTAGGAACTATGATACTATAGCTTCCAGAATGTCCATAATTATTTCCTGCAAAAGTGTATGATTCGCCACTACACATTTCATGTGTAATGGTAGTTTCTGTATTTGGATTTACCACTAAATCTAATGTAGCCACATCTGAAGTACATACTCCTGCAACTAAATATAAGGAGTATTGTCCTGCATTATTAAGGGTAACTGGATTAATGACAGGATTAGGGAAATTAGATGTAAAGCTATTTGGACCATTCCAAATAAAGGTTACTCCAGGTACAGCCGCCGAAGTTAATTGTAACGCTGCACCTTCGCATAAAGGTCCATTCGAACTTATGGCAGGTACATTCGGTATATTAGTTATACTAACATTCGTACTACTTACAGCCGAAGTACAACCATCTACCACTACAT
>DATCKI010000268.1:0-3336 GCA_036562365.1 Bacteroidia bacterium
CTATTAAACCCCAATAAAATAACGCTTTAGAACGAAAAATAAGATTAAGAAGGCAATTACAAAAACCAAAACGACCCAAGTATTCTTGTAACTTTTACTAAGTTCAACTATATCTTTACGGTACGCAAAGAAAAGTACAATTGCGAACACGATTACAAAACAAATAGTGAAAATAATTCGGCCTTCCGTGAAAATCCCTTGCTCCATCTTAAAATATTTGAGCACAAAATAAACACTTAGAATTGGCGTTTACAAACTTAAAATTAAGTACTTTTAGGCTTATTAACTTAAAAATGCCTTTTCATGTTCAAAGATTATTTCAAAAAAATCTTGTGTAATGTTTGAATGTTTATATTTTTGAGCAAATTTTAGATTAAAATAATCAAATCATAGATATGAAAATTTTCATTAAACGCTATTTATTCCCAACACTAGTTTTATTACTAAGTCTATTATTATTAATTGCAGCGTTCAATCCCAATAAACCACAAACTCCATATTTCTTATATGCAGGTATAGCATTATTTGTTTGTGGTATTGTAATGATTTTATTAAGTGCTGAAGTTATTACTAATAAAATAGTCCCTATTCTAACAGTTGGATTTGTTATTTTAAGTGGAGTTTTCTTGTATTTCAACTATAAAACTATAAGTAACGAAACCAAATTCGCTCGTGAGTTTGAATTACGTTATGAAAAAGTAAAAGACCGCTTAATCGTAATTCGCTCAGCTCAAATGGCATATAAAGATGCTCATAAAAAATATGCTAACAACTTCGATACTTTAGTCGACTTCCTTAAAAATGGTACTTTAACCATTATCAAAATGGAAGGTAATTCAGATGATTCTGTTGCAGTTGCTTTAGGTCAAGTTTCTCGTAAAGAAATGCAAATCCCAGTTATTGGCTCTTACGCTTTCCAATACGAAAACTACCCTGTCGATTCTTTACCTTTTATCCCATTCGGAAAAGGTGAAAAATTCTCTTTACAAACTGATATTTCCATTCCAAATGGCGATTCTTCTATGATGCAACCAACCTTATTGGTTACTGCTAACTTCAAACAATTCTTATCTGACCTTGGTGAGAAATACAACAAAGAAGTTAAAGATAGTACAATTCGTTTAGGTTCTTTAACCGAACCAACTACAAATGGTAACTGGAGATAATCTCAAAATATTGTATCTTTAAACCGTGTCACAAACGACACGGTTTTTTTATGCTTAGAAAAATCCTCCTCAAGTTTATTTTTATCGACCTTCTTCTTATCTCTTCTGGAGTTTTGGGATTCGCTCAAAGCGATATGTTAACTTATTACACAAACCTAGCTAAAGGTCAAGGTAAAATCATATTCGGTGCCGTTAAAGTTGATAAACTTCTTAAAGACCCTAATACTCCTGATTCTCTTAAAACTAAATTATGCACAGCCCTGCACATTCGTCGCTTTGCATTCGACTATCTAAATTTAACCGAAAACAAAAATTATACTACCTATTACGACCAAAAAGGACAACCTTTACTTTGGACTATCACCGCGTCCGAAAAATATAGCCTAACCCCAAAAACTTGGAAATTTCCCATAGCCGGCGAAGTTGGATACAAAGGTTTCTTCTCTAAAGATGACGCCGAAGCAGAAGCCCTAGAACTCCAAAATCAAGGATATGAAACTAGAATACGTGCCGTAAATGCTTGGAGTACACTCGGATTCTTGCAAGACCCTATACTTAGCAGCATGCTCGACGAATCTTTAGGCGAATTAGCAAACGTTCTCATACATGAACTTTCGCATGGAACTATTTTTATTAAAGGCAATACCGAAGAAAGCGAAAACCTAGCCACTTTTATCGGAGATAAAGGTGCTTATCTCTACTTAGAATATTATTATGGAAAAGACTCCAAAGAGTATTTAGAATACATGCACGATCAAGAAGATTATAATATGCTTTCTATGGCCATGGTTAAAGGTGCACAAAAGTTAGATAGTTTGTATGAAAACATTAAAGAACTGCCAGACCATGAAAAAGAAATACTCAAACAAAAAACAATACAAGAAATAGTAGATGGAATAAATGAACTACCATTTCATAATAAAGATGCCTTTAAAGCGTTTAGAAATAGTAGTAAACTACCTAACAATGCCACTTTTGTGTTGTTTCGGCAGTACAATAATAAATACGAGAAATACGAAGAAGAATTTCAACGTGAAGCTCAAGGCGATTTAGTGAAATATATAGAATTCTTAAAAAGACGCTATTCTTAAAATTTACACCCCTATCTTTGCTTTAATTTAGAAACAGATGCGTTTAGATAAATTTGTTTGGAGCGTACGTTTGGCAAAAACTAGAACAATTGCAACTGATGCTTGTAATGGAGGAAAAATCAAACTGAATAACTCAAATGCCAAAGCGGCAAAAGAGGTTAAAATAGGCGATATAATAGAACTCAAACGAGGCTTAATTACTCGTCGTTTTCAAATCATAGCTTTGCCGAATGGTCGTGTAGGAGCAAAATTGGTCGAAAATTATATTAACGATATAACTCCTGAAACCGAAATATTGAAACTAGAAAAAATGAAATACATAAGCGTAGTAACCCGTGACCCAGGAACTGGAAGACCTACCAAAAAAGAAAGACGTGATATTGACGATTTCTTAGAGTGGGACTTAGACGAAATGGAGGAAATGGACTAATTTTGTGCCCTGCAAAGCTTGTTGTATATTTGTAGAATACAATTTCTTATAACTTATGATACACACAGAGAATAAAACTAGATCGGAAGAATTAATGGCGTTGGAAGACCTTTATGGTGCTCACAATTACCACCCTATACCTGTAGTGCTCGAAAAAGCTAAAGGTGCATTGATGTGGGATTGCGAGGGTAAACAATATTACGACTTCTTATCTGCCTACTCTGCTGTGAACCAAGGTCATTGTCACCCACGTATTATAAATGCTCTTACAGAGCAAGCTCAAAAACTTACTTTAACTAGTAGAGCTTTCCATAATAATGTTTTAGGTGAATACGTAAAATTCATGTCTGAATATTTCGGATTTGAACGCGTTTTGCCTATGAATAGCGGGGTTGAAGCTTGTGAATCGGCCGTTAAACTGGCTCGCCGTTGGGCTTACGATGTTAAAGGTATTGCTGAAAATAACGCAAAAATCATCTTCGTTGAAGGTAACTTCTGGGGACGCTCTATTGCTGCTATTTCAGCTAGTACAGACCCTAGCTCTTTCAAAGGATTTGGCCCTTATGTACCAGGTTTCGAAATTATTCCTTACAACGATATACCAGCTCTTGAAAAAGCTTTAGAAGATCCTAATGTGGCTGCTTTCATG
>DATCKI010000269.1:0-1539 GCA_036562365.1 Bacteroidia bacterium
CGAAAAAAGCACAAAGCAATACGAATATTACTTTGTGCAATTAAACTACACGAGTTTAAATTCTTTTTTGTTAGATGGATTAAGTACAGCACTCTTAACATCTACTTCTGCTTCAACAAAGTAAGCCGACTTCTCAGCATTAGCAAATTTACCCATAGACCCTAAAGCTCCTACTACACCACCTTTTTCTTTTAATTCGTCATTGCTAGATTTCAATAATTCAAAATTAACTGAATAAGGTATCTCCTTAGTTTCGCCTGGTTTAATTACAAATTCACCTGGAATTTTTACTGAACCCAAGGTGAATTCTTTGGTGGTTTTATCATCACCACGACCTTGAGTAAACTCTTCAATTACTTTCACTTCCATTGAAACTATAGTTTGCTCACTTTTAGTAGTCAAAATAATAGCTCCTTCGATTTTGCCTGACTCCTTAGAAACCTGACCTGGAGATTGAAGTGCAACTTTTACACCACCAATTCCTAATTTGTTTTATAGATTTTGAAAAAATCCCATAAAAAATAGTTTATAGTTAAAATTTAGCGCAAAGTAAGTATTAATCATTAATCACAAACAAAACGGCTTTCCGGAATCTAAATCGCCACTTCATCCCTATATTTATATAGTTTAATTTCCTTATCTTTCAAGCATTATTACTTTAAACTACTTAATTTAAAACTCTATTTATTTGCTTATTAAAAGAATTAAATCTCCCTAAAGCATTTAATACCTCTTAATTAATTGCTACATTTAACATTTTACTTTTACCTATAGATTCATGAAATATCTAATTCATACTTTATCCCTACCCTTTTATAAAACCTCAAAGTCGATAATACTATTTCTTTGTAGCGCTTTATTTTCTTTCAGTCTTTATGCGCAACATCATGTTTTTAAAGCTGGCTTTGATAGTCAAGAATGCGAAGAAATACTTAAAGTAAATCTGGCATTTGAAGATACTATTAAGGATAATAAATTCATTGATTATATCGAGGGATATAGTTTCTTATACAGCTCTCCGAGCATAGGTTTAGATAATATGTATCATATTTGGTTGCGTTCCGATTCAACCATTATCATTAGTTTACGTGGAACTACCCCTAATATGAACTCAATAATGGCCGACTTCTATTGTGCCATGATGCCAGCCAATGGAAGCATTAAGCTCGACTCAAACAAAAGCTTCGAGTACCATTTAGCCAGCGACCCAAGAGCAGCCGTACATGCAGGCTTCTTAATTGGTTACGCTTTTATAGCCGACCATGCCTTAGAAAGTATCCAAAATTTATACAAAGATGGATATCGAAACTTCATCATCACTGGTCATTCGCAAGGTGGTGCATTATGTTATTATGTAAGCGCTTGGTTAATGCAACTTCGTAAAATTGGAGTTTTCCCAAATTTAGGAATTAAAACCTACGCCTCTGCTCCACCTAAAATGGGTAATATGTACTTTGCCTATGACTACGACAATGCACAATTATCGAATTGGAGTTTTAGTATAGTAAACGCCGATGACCCTGTGCCTGAAATCCCTTT
>DATCKI010000278.1:0-4603 GCA_036562365.1 Bacteroidia bacterium
TACTACGTATTATGTGCCTTAAAAGGCCATGGAAATATATATTCAGCTTTTTCGGATTAGTCGATTTATTATCTCTAATACCTTCATATTTAGGTATATTCTTCAAACATTCGCATTACTTATCAGTAATACGTTTATTCCGACTTCTACGTATATTCCAAATTTTCAAGCTAACTCCATTTTTAAGAGATAGTTATACCATACTCATTTCTTTAAGAAAAAGTCGACATAAGATTGTGGTATTCTTATTCTTTGTATTTCTAACCAGTGTTATACTTGGAACTTTAGTATATGCATTAGAAAATGAAGTAAACCCTGGTTTTAGTAATATCCCTGAAAGTGTATATTGGGCCATAGTCACTCTAAGTACTGTAGGATATGGAGATATTGCACCTGTAACCGTTGCCGGAAAAATTATTGCATCCATTATTATGATTATGGGTTATTCTATAATTGCCGTTCCAACTGGGATTATCACTGCCGAAATGAGACCTTCAAAAGAAGTAAAAACCAATACACAGCACTGTGCAAATTGTTCGAAAGACAATCATGAAAACGGAGCTAAATATTGTAGCGAATGCGGAGAGCCTTTGCATTTGGAGTAATTTGCATGATGTTGAATCTATCATTCTAAAATCCAATTTATCTAATAGAGACATTTTTTTGCTAACAAACTTTAATTTAACAAATTAGACCACAAATTTTTGTATTTTTCTACCTATAAACCATTACCCAAATGTTATGAATTATAGATTGAATTCGCTCTACATTTTCAGAGAGAAAAAAAACCAAGCAAAATTCATGAGGTATGTATTACTTTTATTACTTTGCTTAATAGTACTATCTACTTCAATTGCTCAAAATATAAAAAGAGATTATATCAAAACTCCAATTTTTGAAAATGATTTACATAAGGGTCAACGACCAACTTATTTCGATGGAGAGAATTATTACGTAATTAATTTTTCTACAAGCACTAATAAGGTAAGTATTTACAATCTTTACAAATTCAATTTAACCAATAATAGTCTTGCCATTTATCCCATCAATATACCAAATAAATTCAAGGCAGTTATTGGAGATTTATTAATTCACGACAACAAATTATATGTTAGCACATTTGACAAGTTGATTCAATTAGAACTTGATCCTTTTAATAGGTATAATGTTGTTAATGTAACTAAAGTAAAACACAGTGTTAGAGATTTATATTGGGCAGATAACAAAATTGTTTCAGAAGATTATTATGATTATCACCCATTAGATCAAGCGAAAAAGCACGTTCGTCAAATTATAGATCCAATTACTTTACAGGTTGAAAAGGTATTTTTCTTAGATGATATATCGGCTGCAACGACGAAATACAGAGCACAACTTTACGACATATATGGAACTAAAAGTTTATGCGTTCGAAGTAAAGAACTAAAAGTTCTATTAGGGAAATTTGATTCTGAGACATATCCAGATACTATACAAATTCCGCATAAAATGTCGGAACAGGGACAAGAATACATTTCAAAAGCAGTTTATTTAAGTGAGAATCAAATATTGTTGTGTGTAGAAAAATCAGAAAATAACCCACTTCAAAAGCGCATTGTATTATTAAATAAAAACGAAAATAATTGGGACATCAGCCTTGACAAAGTGATACCTTATAAAATTGAAGACTCCAATTTATTACCATATGAGAGACTCGGATTTTTATTTACCTCATATGTACGTTTAAATACCCAAAACAATAGGTTGGTATATTTAAATCACAGTCCAGAATACAAAAACCACTCAGATAAGACCTTTGCATGGATTGAAGTTGTAGAGTTTGAGAATTGAGAAATTAAATTCAATATATGCAAAACAGCCGAACTTTCGTTCGGCTGTTTTTTCATTCTCTGTGGAGTCGGAGGGGTTACACGGTGAGCCCTCACGACTAACCAAAGGTCAAAATGAAAAAACTCTACCAAGCTAATGCTTGGTAGAGTTTTGCGTATGTACGTATGCGCTTGAGCAAGCTCTACGCATCCATACATACGCAAAACAGCCGAACTTTCGTTCGGCTGTTTTTTTCATTCTCTGTGGAGTCGGAGGGGTTCGAACCCTCGTCCAAACACGTGACCAATATGCTTTCTACACGTTTATCTCTTCTTTTAGTTTTCGACCGGCGGTATGAGGAAGAGCGCCCTCACCGCAAGCTTAGTTGCTAATTTCTCGCCTCTACACCGCAACACAGCAGAAGCCAGCCTTATTTAGTCGAAGCCTCAAACCGCCATCCTAAAGGCTCGGACGTCGTGAGACTGCAAGCGCATTAATCGTCTTGATTAAGCAGCCATTGCGTAGTCGTAGCTATTGCCACTTAAAAGTTGAAGGTCGAGATTTAAAGGGTATACCTACAGCCCCTTACGTGCTTACATACCAACCTATCATGCTGTCAAAGCCAGTCGACCCCAGTTAGTATTTTCTATCCATTTACTTAGTATTGACGTTGATACATCTTGTCCGCTAAAGCCTTTTTCACAAATGGCTTTACCTTTGTATGTTTCTTAACCTTCACTAAAAGGTATCTTAAACTTACAAAAATCGAACCTGTCATAAAAAACAGGAACCAGCCACGTATGCCAGTTAGCAAAGCAACTACCCCTCCGGCAATTACCAGCCAGCCTACCACAGCTACAGCTTTCAAGATTTGTTTCTTCTTTGTCATTTCCTGTTAAACGAATTTGTATTTCTTAAAAAGATTGCAAAATTACAAAAAAAATCGCTTTCCTCCCTGTAAAATTTTGCTCGTCTCCTATTATACGTAAATTATTCAAAAAGGTTTTAATCTATTCTTTCCTTAGAATTGGAAATATATAAATGGCTGCAATTCTCCACTCACACTCTGATAAATCACAAATACCGTAATTACTACTGCTACTACCTGTACTGCTTGAGGCATTTTCGCAAATAAATCTCTATACCACTCTTTCACACTTACTGGTAACCAGTGTATAATCATCCCTATCACAAATATCAAAAACACTTTCCAATATGCTGTTAAGATCTGTGGTGCTAAGTCTAAGTTAAACTCATACCACATCTTATTCATCATATCTTTTGCTGTATTTATCTCTGGGGTATTTATCAAACCTTCTGCATCCTCTCCTATTCTCGACTTCTGGGCATCTGCACTTCTAAAGAATATGCGTGTTAAACTTATAAATACGAAGGTTATAAAAATACCCCAAATCCTTACAGCCCAACCATCCCCTTTTAATGGAGTAATTTTTCTCCATCTTTTATAAAATATCAATCCTAATCCATTCAAACCTCCCCAAATCACAAAATTCCAACTTGGCCCATGCCATAAACCACCTACTAACATGGTAATCATATTATTGATTTCTGTAGTTATGGTTTCTCGCATGCTCTTTGTACCAACTGCATAAACTAATAATGCTAATGGAGCAAATAATCCTATCAAGCTTACACAAGTTACCATTACATAATCGGCAAATTTCAATTCTTCCATCTTCCAGAATTCCATGAAATATTGCACCGTCAATAACCCTATAAAAAAGCCTATTATCGACAACCAGATAAAGGTTCCACGAGTAGCAGTTTTATTTCCTCCTAACGGAATGTATAAATAATCTCTTAACCAAGTAGAAAGTGATATATGCCACCTTCTCCAAAACTCCATTACGTTTCTGGCTTTGTATGGCGAATTAAAATTCTGAGTTAACTGAAAACCCATTAATCCTGCTACTCCAATAGCTATATCGGTATAACCAGAAAAATCGGCATATACTTGCAATGAATATAAGATTATACTCATAAAATTCTCGAAGCCAGTATACATGCTTGGATTACTAAATACACGGTCTATGAAATTCACCGCCATATAGTCGCCAATTACTAACTTCTTAACTAAACCATTTAATATCCAGAATAAGCTAATTCCAAATACTTTTTTGCTTAAGCTATAGGGAGCATATAATTGAGGTAAAAATTCGGTAGCACGTACAATGGGACCAGCCACTAATTGCGGAAAGAAAGAAACATAAAAACCGAAATCTATTAATCGTTTTGCAGGCTCTAATTTCCCTTTATAAACATCTAAAGTATAAGATAAGGTTTGGAACGTATAAAAAGATACACCTACAGGCAGTATAATCCTATCTACATCAAAATAACCTGTACCTAACATGTTATTTCCTAAAACCGCAAGATGGTTAATTACCTGTAGATTTCCACTAAACAAGGCATTATAACTCTCTGTAAAGAAATAGGCATATTTGAAAAATCCAAGTATAGATAGATTAACAAATACCGATGTGCTAGCAAGTATTAATCGTAATGACTTATTCGTAGAACGATGAATAATTTTAGAAAAATTATAATCCATCGTTATAGTAAACAACAACAATAAGAAGAATAATCCACTTGTTTTATAATAGAAGAAAACAGAGACCCCAAATAAGAAAAGCGATCGAATGGGTTTGTTTTTATAAACAAACATATCAATCCCTAAAACTATTAGGAAAAATATCCAAAACATCAGTCTTGTAAACAAGAAAGGAGCTTCAGGAGAGAAAACAAAGAAGGTCTCTAATAATTTAGCAAAGTC
>DATCKI010000281.1:0-13329 GCA_036562365.1 Bacteroidia bacterium
TAAAGCGTTTATTAGTTTGCATTTATGTTTAAAGGGGGATACAGGTTTTTAATTCTATTCATAATTGCCTTTTTGAGTTTTGAAACTACTGTACACACACAGAATCTTCAAAAGATACAAGAAGATAAAGTTAGGGCTTTAGAGAAGCAGTTAAAGGAGAAGAATTCGGATACCACGGAGGTTAATTTACTTGCCGAATTGGCTAGGAATTTAGTTACGATTGATAAACTGAATGAGGCCATGCAAAGTGCCAATCAAGCCATTTTAATTGCAGAAAAGGCTAAATACAAAAAGGGTTTGGCAACTGCCTATGCAAGTTTAGGTGTTGTTGAAGCCGCTTTGGGACATACTGATAAATCTATTTTAACTTTCCAGAAATCTCTAAAATTATGCCAAGAACTTAATTTTAGAAAAGAAGAGGGGTTTGTTTATAGTCATCTGGCTCAAGCATATTGGAATAAATTAGACACCAATATGGCTATGGATTTGCACTTTAAGGCTTTAGAAATAAATAGAGAGTTGAAAATTCCTAATCGTCAGGCTTTTGCTTGCGATTTTATTGGACATCTTTATGCACAAAAAGGAAACTATAAAGAAGCATTAAAATATTATACCGAATCGGCACGATTATTTACGGAAATTGAAGAAAATCACCGTATTGCACTTTCTTATGGTAATATGGGATTGATGAATGCCTGGATGAACAATAAAGATGCTGCGCTTAAAAATTACTTTAAAGCTATCGATTATTATGATATCGAAAATAATACTAAAGGTGTAATTTGGATTTATGGATTAATTGCTGATTTGTATACGAAAATTAATGATTTTGAAAATGCCTTAACTTATGTAGATAAAGCTTTAGCCTTAAATAATAAACTGAATAATCTGGAAGGAATTGCCGAAAATTATTCGCATTTAGGGTTGATTTACAGTAAAATGGAGCTTTTTGAAAATGCTAATGATAATTTCAAAAAGTCATTAAATCTATATAAAGAACTCGATGATAAATACGGACAAATGAAGTGTTTGTTCTATATGGGCGAATGCAAATTTTATGAAAATGATTTAAATGAAGCATTGACTTATTTAGATGAATCATTAGCACTTGCAATAAATGAAAATAGGAGAAGGGTAATATCAGATTGTAAGCGGGTTTTAGGTGCAATTTATGTGAAATTAGGAAATGCAAGTGTTGGTAAAAGTTACTTGAATGATGCCCTAAAAATTGATGAGGAAAGCTCAAATACAATTAGTTTTCCGTTCATTTATAAGTATTTAGCTAAAGGAGATAGTTTGATGGGCGATTATAAATCAGCTCTTCTTAACTATCAAATGTTTTATAAATATGCCCATAGCGAAAAACTGGATGTTGAAAATGCTGAGTTAACTGCAGTAAAATACGAATTCTCGAAGAAAGAAGAATTGGTAAAAGCTGAATTAAAAGTGAAGCGATTTCAGCGAAATTTAGCCGCAATTGGAGCTATTATTATGGTGGTTTTAACCATTATCGCAATCTATATTTACGAGTTACGTAAGAAAAAACTAAAAAGTGAACAGAAAATTATAGAACTAGAAAGACGTGAGTTAGAATTGGTAAAAGAGTCGGAACGTTTTAAAACCAAGTTCTTAACCAATATTTCGCATGAATTTAGAACTCCGTTGACTTTAATTAATGGACATATTGAAATTCTGAAGGGTAAGATTGATGGTAAGTACACCAACAGTTTACTTGAAATGGAAAAGAATGGTAAGCTTTTACTTCAACTTATTAATCAACTTATGGACTTGTCTAAATTGGAATTTGGAGATTATCAATTACGATTTAGACAAGGTAATGCTTTAAAGGAAACGATTAGTTTATTTCAAAGTTTCCATTCTTATGCAGAGCAATTAGGTATTAAATTGGTGATTCAGCCTTCTAATTCTGCAAAAGAATATTTTAGTACATCTTCTATGGGGTATTCTTCTGAAGCATTAATGTTAATCATTAATAATTTCATGTCTAATGCTCTCAAATTTACTCCTAAAGGAGGTGAAATAAACGCATTTATCGACTGGATAGATGATTCTATTCTGAAAATTGAAGTCATAGATAATGGAATAGGAATACCTGAAGATAAGTATGATAAGGTTTTTGAAAGATTTTATCAGGTTGAAAATGAATATCAGCAATTGCACCGCGGGTCAGGTATTGGCTTAGCTTTGGTTAAAGAATTGGCACATTTACACGGTGGAGATGCTTATGCAAGATCAAACCCAACTGGTGGTAGTATTTTTGAAGTAATTTTAAAAAATTCAGTGGAAACTTCTACTTATGAAGACTTAAACTCTACAGAGTTATTTTTTGTTAGTGAAATGGAAATGGATGATGAGATTAATCTAGATACGGCGGACGGTCCATTAATTCTTGTTGTGGAAGATCAAACTGATTTAAGAAGATTTATCATTGATAATTTAGGCGCTGCGTATAAGTTTATTGAAGCAAATAATGGAAGAACAGGACTTGAATTAGCACAAGAATATATCCCAGATTTAATTATATCTGACATTATGATGCCAAATATGGATGGAATGGATATGTGTGTGCAAATAAAAAATAATGATTTAACTTCTCATATTCCATTTTTATTTTTGACGGCAAAAGCTGATCACCGCGATGTTTTGGAAGGTTTAAAATCTGGCGCCGACGAATATATTATTAAGCCTTTCTCTATTGAAGAGCTAAAATGGAGGGTTCGTAATATATTGAGAACGAAATCGCTTCAGAGAGTTAAGTTTAAATCGAATTTACAAACTGCAAATATTTCTGTAGATACTGGAAATGAGCTAAGTTCAAGAGATAAAGCCTTCCTAAAAAGAATCGAAGAGTTTGTTAATGAGAATATTAATAATTCTAAATTTGGAGTTACTGATTTGGCTGAAATGTGCTTCATATCGGTTAGTCAGCTAACCCGTAAAATGAAATCACTTAGTGGGTTTACTCCAGCTGAATATATTAAAACAATGCGCTTAAATAAGGCCCTTGAGTATTTACTCAAGAATGAATCTGTTTCAGACGTTGCTTGGAGTGTAGGTTTCGAAGACCCGGTTTATTTTAGCAAAACTTTCAAAAAGCACTTTGGTTTCCCTCCTAGTGAAGCTAAAAAAAATGCAATTAATCATTAAGAAACGAGGGGTGTTTATCATAGTTTCCCCTGTAAGGTATTGATAGGTATATTATTAAAGGGTTATTGTGCTAAATTAATGGTATGAAAGTGTATTTATTTTTGTATGAAAATTACCTATTCTTTGATAAAAAAGTACCAAGTTATTTCCTATATATGATGTTATTTTTGCCACTATAAAATTATCATTAACAATTGTTTTAATGGTTTTACCCGTTAGTTGTTTCTAACTAATTATTAAAACAAATTACTTGGTCTACTTATTTGGGTTTCTCTCTCATAAATACTCTACTAAAAATATTTACAGTAGACCAAGTAAATAAAGCATAATGATTTTCCTTAATTAACCAACAAGAGAGTTCACTTTCGTGGACTCTCTTTTTTTTGTCTGAGAATTTTAAACATTTGCTTAGAAAGTTTAATTCGTATATTTATCATTATGAAAGCACGTTTTTCTTTCGGGAATTCTATTTTTAAATGTGATTTATCGCATGGGATTGATATATCGATTCCACATACTAAACCACTTGCATGGAACAGTCCAGATGTAATTATAGATCCTGTTGAAAGTGGAGATTGGGTAGGGAGTGTAGATAGAGGAGCATCAGTGAATTTTTATAATGTTCGATTTAATCCACATGGAACGGGAACGCATACCGAAGGTCCTGGCCATATTTTACCAGGGAAGCCATCTATCAATAGTTTTGTTCCGAAAGGTATAATGCTTTCATTATTATTAAGTGTATTTCCGGAGGAGACTGATCAGGGCTATGCGGTAACAAAAGGGGCATTAGAGGAAATTTGGCCTGATGATATCTATTTCCCTGCTTTAATTTTGCGTACACTTCCTAATGATGAGCATTATAAGACCAACGATCGTTCAAATTTGAATCCGCCTTACATAACTCCAGAGGCTATGGATTTTATAGTACAAAAGAGGATAGAGCATTTATTATTTGATCAACCGTCGGTAGACCCAGAGGTAGATGGAGGGGCTTTGGCTTCGCATAGAATATTCTGGAATATGCATAGAAATATGCGTGAGGATTGTACGATAACGGAACTTATATACGTCCCAAATGAAGTAAAGGACGGATTCTATGCATTAAACATACAAACCGCCCCTTTCGAAAATGATGCATTACCGAGCAGACCTATAATTTACCCGGTAGAGTTTTAATTATTTTAAAAACGAACTATCAGCTGTTTTTGAAAATTCTCTAGTGGAGATAGACATAAGAGAATATCCTTCGGCATTGGTTAATTGAACTTCCATAGGAATTCCGTTTAAGCCTAATGCAGATAATGATTGCACAGCTATATCACTTTTATAGATGTCTTTATATTTATCAATTGGGAAACCATTATCATAATACCAAATTTCAGCTTGATTTCCATTTTTAGTTTGAGCTAATATTTTAGTACAAGTAACACCAGCAATGGTTTTAGTTTCTTCTGTTTTACGAGCCATTAATCCTTCAGTAGATAAATTTTCTTCTACAGTTACTTCATTCATACTATAGGAATGTTCAAGGTTTCCGCTAGGCGTTTGAGAAAGGATTTTAATTTGTTTTAGAGCAGGATTGGGAATAAATTTAGTGACATATTCTTGTCCTTCGTGCATAGCTTTTATTTCGTATGCAGTTTCAGATTCTGTGTAAACAGTAGTGATGCGGAAATTTTTTCCATTAAAGCTCATATTTCCGTTTAAAGTTGCTTGGGAATAAACGAAAGGAGTAGGAGCTAGGGCAAATATTATATAGATAAATTTTTTCATGATTAGTTAACGTTACCTTTAATGAATGAAGTTTGATAATAACCTGAAGGAATACCTTGAAGAGGAAAACCATTTTTACGAATAGCCCAACCTGCTGTTCCACCTGCTGGGAAATTCGCTAAAGGAGGGTTTGGAACGCTAGTATTAACTACGTTAACAGTACCAACAAATGGAATGCTTACCGAGATATTAATATTCACAGAAAGGTTACCACTTGTTCCATTTACTCCGAAGTTACCTCCATTACCTCCAGCAACATTAGGAGTTAGAGTAATATTAGCAACACTAATTGAGAATGGTATAGGGGTATTAATTACACCACCGTTTCCACCGAGAGCATTTGGACCAGCACCTCCATTTTGACCAGCTTGCCAATATTGAATGGTAGTAGCAGGGTTTCCGCCAACACCTAAGGCAGCACCACCGCCTCCACCAGCACCTATGCCGAAGCCTAAGTTACCCACTACAGGAACGCTCACAGAGTACGAAAGCCCAACGCTTCCTCCTCCGCCACCGCCTCCAAGTACATAGCCGTTAGTATTGTTTAGATAGGTATGTCTACAAGTCATATTGATTGCATCACCACCATTTTGACCTGGCATACCAAAAGTTTGTAAATTACCACCTGCACCACCATTTCCACCACGTGCAATAAATGAGCCGTAGTTTCTTATACCTACATGCGATTGAGGATCTAATCCTCCTGAAGTATAAGCAGCGTTAGCAGGATTATTCGAAGTTATTTGCGCACCAGCTAAAACATCCATTACCACGCAAATAGGTGTACCAACGCCTGGTAAGTTGTTCGCAGCTTGTAAGTCGTATATGTTCTGATTCTGTGTTACTGGTACATAGTAGCACGGATCTATAGTTAGTTCATATAACAATACTTTTACCGTACTTCCACAAATCGCTTGTATCGCAATTGGATAGGTGCCTGCTGTAGCAAATATATCGGCTACAATTTGAATATTTGCAGTGCCAGTGCCTCCATATATAATTGGATTCGAAATGGTTACACTAACACCAACTGGTAAGTTATGAATAGTGAAAATTCCAATATTGTTTTGCGAACCATTTAATGAATTGACTGTTACGTTAAAATCAACACTATCTGTAAGTGTTCGGTCTATAGTACCTGCAGTATCACTTAAGAACATGTTGAATAAACAATCATTACAATCTTCCATAAAACTACGGATCCAACATGTCCCATTCCAAAATTGAAAAGTACTATCGCTTGTGTTGAAAATGGTTAAACCTAAAGCTGGATTTTGGATTGAATCTCTTTGAACATCTGTTAAACGTGGAGGTAAAAAACCTAGTTTAGATGAACTTAGCTCTAGTAAAGCTGTGTTATGAGGTGTGTTAGTACCTATACCTACATTCGCAATTTGCGCAAATGTTTGAAGGCTTAGCACGGTTAAGATTAGGGTGAATATTCGTCTCATAGTTATATTTAGTATGCAAGTATACATTATTTTTCTACTTAGCGCAAGTATTTTTTAGTTAAAATGGTGTAGAATTAGTGAATGGATATTTAATGTAATTTCATGTTTTATATTCTCTATTTTATTCTTTAAACCTTTATTCTGTCTGTGTTTGAGTAAATTTACATATTGCGAAAAAAAGCAGTTTGATAAAAAAAAACGTTTTTCTTGTGGCTATTCAATTCATTTTATACATTTAGGGCATGAAATTAAACACCCTAACTTTCATATTTTGCCTTTTTATTAGTCCTTTTCTCTTTGCTCAAAATGCATTGATGAACAATATGGGAGCTCTTATTTATACGGCTCCTGGTGCTATAGTTAAGGTGCAAAATGGTAGTTTTAATAATGCACAAAATGGTACTTTTACCAATCATGGAACTACTACTATCGACTCTTCTTTCTATAATAATGCATTAAGTCAAGGTAACGGAAACTATAGAGTAGGGAAGCACTGGGTAAATAATATGAAGTTTGTTCCAGATTCGTCACACGCATTTTTGTTTGGTGATAACCAATTTATAACTGGCGATTCGGTTACTTATTTCTTCGATCTTAGCCTAGAAGGAACTGGAATTAAAACCCAACAAATACGTTCTTATACAATAGATTCTCTTATTCTAAACGATAGAGAATTGGCTACCGATACTTTCTTTATGCATGTTTTAAATACTGATACGGGCGCAATTACTCGTACTTCAGGTTTTGTAAGTAGCTTAGGAAACGGTAAATTATACAGAAATCTAAATTCGATAAATACATATTTATTCCCAACAGGTTCTTCTTTGGGAACTACTCGTTATGCACCTGTAACGGTGAATTCTAAAACGACTTCGGCTAAGGTATTTGGAGCGCGTTTAGCGAATGTTGATGCGACTCTTGAAGGATACGATAGAACTTTGGTAGATAATTCTGTTTGTAATTTAAATCCGCAGTTTTTCTATAGAGTAAATAATCCAACTGGTAACTCTGATGCTGAATTTGCGCTGTATTTTGATGCAAGTTTAGATAGTTTATGGGATGGAATTGGGCATTGGACTCCTTCTGGCTCTGCTCATTGGGAAATGATTCCAGGAACTAATACTGGATATACTTTCTTGAATTTTGTATCTAAAAATTCATGGAATGAGTTTACGAATTCTGATGTGTTTATTTTAGGGCGTGTTCGTCCTGAAACCCCTAGTATAGTTGGTAAATTTGAAGCCTGTGGAAATGCACAAATGGAATATTTTGCAGATCCTGAAATCGCAGGTTTAGGATACGATTGGGTTGTAAGTCCAGGCAGTTTAGTATCAAACCCGGGTCAAAATCCAGCAATAGTTCTTTGGGATAGCATAGGTGGTACTGGCTTTATTCAATTGGCAGCTGTAAGTGCTGCTGGTTGTGCCTCTTTACCAGCTTCACAAGTAGTTACTGTTTATCCTGCTCCGCATGCAGCTTTTACTTCTAATCCGAATACTGGTTTTGGTAGTACTCCTGTTAACTTTTTAAATCAAAGTTCTGGAGCCGATTATTATACTTGGATTTTTGGAGATGGTCAGGTTAGTACTTCAACCAACCCAACTCACGCATATGTAAACGAAGGTACTTATACTACTATGCTTATTGCAACTACCAACGAAGGTTGTGCCGATACAGCTTATACAACTATGACCGTGGTAGATGGATTTAAAATTCCAAATATTATTACTCCGAATGGCGATGGAGTTAATGATTTCTTCGAACTCACTTTAACTGGTTATGAGAATTTCTCTTGTGCCATCTTTAACCGATGGGGCGAGACGGTTTATAAAACTGATCAACCATCTTTGTTCTGGGATGGAACTACTTTAGGTAATTCTAAAGTAGTAGATGGGGTTTATTTTGTTGTTATTGAGTGTACTCTGAAAGGAGAGAAATTTAAATACGAAGGTCATATTACAGTAGTCACAAAGTAAGTTTATCTTTGCTGGCATGGAAAATATGATGCGTCCCGATTCGCAAATACTTATTGATATACTTAAGACGCAAATGCCTTTTGGAAAATATAAAGGTACCAAGATTTGGCATTTGCCAGTTAGCTATTTAGAATGGTTTTCTAGAGAAGGGTTTCCTGAAGGAAAATTAGGAATGATGTTGCAAACTACATTGGTAATTAAGTCGAATGGCCTAGAGCATATTATGATAGAATTACAGAAAAGAATGGGAAATTCTTAGGTATAAAAATTTTAATTCAAAGAATTTAAAAAGCCGTCCCTTAGTTGAGACGGCTATTATTTTTTTAAAATCTATGTATGATTTCTATGTTGTAATCTTTTAAATCTGCTTTGGCTTTCTCTATATCAGGAGCAAATCCTAATAAGTAGCCACCACCACCACTACCACATAATTTTAGGTAATAGCTTTCGCTTTCAAGACCTTTTTTCCAAACTTTACGGAAACGTTTTGGAATCATTGGGTCTAAATGAGAAATTAAGAAATGACTTAATTCTTTTACATTGCTTAATAAGTCTTTAGCCTCACCTTTAAGAAAAGCTTTGATACAATTATCGTTGAAAGGAATCATTTCTTTTCTTACTAATCCTAAGAAACCATCTTCCTTACATTTATCTAGGAATAATTGAACGAGTGGACCCGTTTTACCAACTTGTTTTGTATCGATTAGGAAAATTCCACCATTACCGTTACGTTGACTAGCTGGGATATTTACAGCTCCAATTGCTTCTTTGTTTTCTATAAGCAAAGGATGTTGTAAATAACAAATTAGAGGATCTAAGCCGCTGCTGGTACCATGGAAATAACTTTCCATTTTAGCAAAATGTGCTTTCAATTTCAAAATTTCGTCTGAAGTTAAATTCTCTTCATTATAAACTTTATCGAAAGCATATTTCTCGTATAGTGCAGCCACCAAGGCACCACTTGAGCCTACTCCATAACCTTGTGGAATAGTACTATCGAAAATAAGTCCCTTTTCAATATCAGACAATAAAGTATCGATATCAAAACCGAAACCTAACTCATTCTTATCGACTAATCCTTTTAGGTAAGTAGCATAAGTTTTTAAGTCGACGTTACTTTGTTTAGCTTGTTCAGCAGTTAAATTTCTCGACTTAAAAGTAAGTTTACCTTTGTAAAAATCGAAAGGTATGGTTAAGCCCATAGAGTTGTGAATGATGCTATATTCACCAAACAACAAGATCTTCGATTTGAAATTTTTTGAATTCATTTCTGATTATTTCAATTTTTGAGGGCCATTACCTTCTTTGTCAAAGATAATGGAATTTTCTGGTAAATGTTTTTCCACCTCATTTTTTAAGAATTCAAGAACTTTAGTTTTCTCAGATTCTGGGTAAATAAGGTGTATGTTTGGACCAGCATCTAATGTGAAACACATACGTATGCCAGTTTTTTCTCTGTAAGATTTAATTACATCTAATAATTCGATGGTTTTTGGTTTCATTAAAATGAACCAAGGATAACTCATCATCATCATTCCATGTAATGTAAGCGCTTCGTTTTCAACTAAAGCGGCGAATTTATCCCAATCGCCTTTGCTCATTGACTCCAATAAAGCTGCCATGTTTTCGTGGGCATGCTCGAATCTACGCTGAGCGTATGGATTGGTTTTCATTAATCCATGACCAGCTCTAGAACTTACGCTCTTTTCACCTCTGTCGCAGATTATAATTGAATCTTGAAGATTTTTGAAATCGGCATGTAAAGTACCTTGGTATTGCGTTGCATATAAATCTGAACTACCTGGAATTACCGAAGCTTGTCCCCAACTTACCAAGCCACCATAAACACTTCTACTAGCACTACCACTAGCTAAGCGAGATAAAATACTTGCTTCGCGGTAAAACTCATTCTCGTTTTCATGCATTCCGAATACTTGTTTTTCCATTTCTAAAAAACAAAGTACAAAAGCACTCATACCACTTGCAGATGATGCAATACCAGCTGAGTGTGGGAATGTATTTGATGAATGAGCCGTGATATGTAAATCTTTAATGTATTCTCTATTCGGAAGTGCTTCTAAGAACTTTTTAATTTTAGTTCCAAAAGCTTCATTTTTTTGACCATCAAAGTAGAAATCAATTTCGAACTGTCCTGAATTCGATTTTTTCCATGAAATCTCTGTTTTAGTATGACACTCAGATAATGTGATACTAATAGATGGATTTGCCGGAATTTGATTGTCGTATTTACCCCAGTATTTTACTAAGGCAATATTCGAAGGACTACTCCATGCAGTTGTTCCTTCTTGGAAGCTAACTGGAAGCGATGTAAGATCTATATTGGTTTCTGTTTTCATTGCAATATGCTATAAGACGTTTGAATACCCTAGAATTGTTACAAATTTTTTGTCTAAAAAGTAATTTTTAACATAGTCTGGCTCTCTATCGCTTGCTACAAGCACAAAATCGCCACCCCATGCTCCCATACTTTTTACTTCACCATCGAAATCGGAGAATAAACTTTCTTTTATTCTAGGTGTTTTTAAAATTTCGCTCATTATTACTTCGTGCTTATGCATAGCATTCATAAAATCCTGCACATTTTGTGCCAAACAAAAAGCATCAGATAATTTAGAAATATCTTGAATTTGCGTTTCAGTAATTACAGCTTCTTTAAAGAATTTTTTTACTTCATTAGAGCTATTTTGTTTCTGTCCAAGATATACGAAGTAAATTTTATCGGTAAAATTAGGATGGAAAGGTGCAATTTCTACTTTTGGATTATAAGCATTTCTGGTGTAGAAAATTGGTGATTCCGCAAAGGCGCAAGCCAAGTCGTAACCACTGCCACCAAAACTAGCTTCCAAGATTTTATATGGATTAGTTTGGGTGTATTTTGCCAGAAGTGCAATCAAAGTAGAGCTTGTTCCCAGGCCCCAATCGCGCGGAAAATCTGTGTCGAATTCAAAAGCCTTAGCAACTAAAAAGCTAGTGGCATTGGGATTTTGATGTGTAATATTATCGAATATTTCCTGAAGTTTATGTGCAACTTCTTTGTTATTGGTTTCTTGTAACTGAAGGTTTTCGTCGAAGATAGCTTCGAACCAAGCTTTGCCATTTTGCAAACTTTGCCAGGTGCATATAGATTTTGGCAATTCATTCACCGACATAGTTTGCCCGTATTTTAGAGGTAGGGCAAGCGATTTAGCACCTTTTAGCACTAAATATTCGCCAGTTAATAAGAATTTGCCTCGTGCTTTTAGTTGCATTTTAGCCTTTCAGAATATTTTCGCGATAAGCGATTAAGAAACTACGTACAGAATTGAAAGAAACTTTATTGTTTTTAAAATATTCAATAGCTTCTACTTTTTCAACTTCATCTGCTTCAAAGTGGTTTAAGATATTCAATAAGTGCATTTTCATATGTCCTTTTTGAATTCCACTTGTAATTAATGAGTGTAAAGCACCGAAATTATTGGCCATACCTGCTGTTGCAGTAATCATCATTAATTCAGCAGCTGAAGGATTTCCAAGCATTTCGATAGATTTTTTAGCCATTGGATGTAGAGCAGTTAAACCACCTACTACACCTAAAGCCATTGGCACTTCTAAAACATATTTAAATGTATTGTTAGATAAATCGATAAATGTAAGAGAAGAGTATTTTCCGTTTCTAGAGGCGTAGGTATGACCAGCTGCTTCAACGGCTCTAAAGTCGTTACCTGTAGCTAGAACAACAGAGTCGATACCATTATAAATACCTTTATTGTGTGTAGTTGCACGGTAAGGGTCAACAGTAGCAACTTTAACCGCAAGAGCGAATTTTCTTGCGAATTCTTGAGCTGAGATTTTACCATCTTCGAAAGTACCTAAATCTTCAATTGGGCACTCAACCCAAACGCGCACAAGGCATTCAGGGGTATAATTGCTTAGGATACTCATGATTATGGTAACATTTTTCTCTTCGCCTTGGAATTGTTCACTATCTTCTAAGAAATTACGAAGAATAATAGCAAATTCTTCAAGACAAGAGTTAATGAAGTTAGCTCCCATACTATCGCAAGTTTCGAAGCTAGCTTTTAATTGATAATACCCTTCTTCTTCGTGGGTCATATCAATTAGTTCAATATCAATAATACCACCACCACGTTTTTGCATGTTAGCGGTAATATGTTGAGTTTGGTCGAACAATTCAGCTTTAAGATCAGGGAATGCTGCAAAAAGTTTAGCTTTTTCTCCTAACCAAATAAAGTGCACTTGACCTAATTTTTTGGTACTTACCACTTCAGCTTTAAACCCACCGCGAGTGCTCCAAAATTTAGCACTTTTTGAAGCTGCAGCAACCACACTACTTTCTTCAATTACCATTGGAAGCATATAGCTTTTCCCATTGATAATAACATTAGGAACTACCCCGTAAGGGAAGTAGTAATTGGTAATAGTATTTTCAGAAAACTCGTCGAATACTTTTTGTTTGTTTTTATCGGGATGATTGAAAGATTGAAATTCTCTTTCAACTTCTTCAGGATTGTTGAATAAAGAGGCAGTTTTCTTTAATTTTTCTTCTTTGCTAAGTTTAGAAAAACCGTTAGCTATTTGCTTTATAGCGTTTGAATCCATCTTAATATTACTCGTATTTTATGCAAAGTTAGACGTTTTTATGGAAGGTTTGTTACACTTAACAATTACTTATAAACTAAAATGTAAAAAAAAGGCGTAAAAAAAGCCCGGCAAATACCGAGCTTCTTTTACAATATATAAAAGTTAAGGTTTACTTTACAAGAACAACTTTTTCTATAGCTAAAACAGTATTGTTAGCATTAACAAGAACTACAGTGTAATTACCAGTAGCTAAGTTAGCTAAAGAAATAGAGTTAGATTTAATTTTATTAGAAGCAACTACAGCACCAACAGAGTTGATGATACGATAAGAAGAACCAGCAGGTACAGCTTCAGAT
>DATCKI010000285.1:0-15776 GCA_036562365.1 Bacteroidia bacterium
TCAATATTTCCTGTTGCAGGTGGAATAAAAGGAAAATTATAACCTGATTCTAAATTATAAGTATAAACCCATTGCGCTTGGGTACAAAGGTGAAGGTTCGAAATGATATGATAATCAAATAAGAAATCTATTCCAGTATGAATTCCGTCAGCTTGGTTATAAATGTATTTTAATCCACCTTCTGGCAACTCACTAAACTGAGATGATGGATCTAAGAAAATATAATTCAAATAGTAAGAGAAGAAAGGGGATAGACTTAACTCCCATATATCGTTATGAAATGCGTAATTTAGGTCAACCTGAAAACTTCTTTCAGGGACTAAGCTACTATCACCCAATTCATGTCTAAACATTCCATGATGTACTCCATTAGCAGTTAATTCAGGAATACTTGGCATTCTAAATCCTGAACCTAAATTCAGTTTTATATTATGTTTTTTATTTTTTATCCAACTAAAACCCAGCGAACCACTAGTATTTTGGAATAATCTATTTATTGCCGGACTATACAAATAACCCGTTATTTGAGAGCCATTTGTATAAAAAGGAGTATTATTTTGTTCCGAATTTAACTGCATAAAATCATAACGCAAACCTCCATTTACCGTAAAATTATTCTTCGACCATTTGGCATATGCAAAGCCACCAACTTGTTTTGAATCATAATTTGGAATCAAATAACCGTATCCACCGATTCTATTTTGTTGGTATTGGCCATTCAACCCATAAATCAAACTTAAACGTTCCGAAATTTCGTGATGAAAACGTCCGGTTAAACTAGCGGTAAACAACCTAAATTCAAGTTCTTTATTACTTGTAATAGTTGGGCCAAAGCCATGATTATCGGGGTTACTATATTCCTCTCTACCATTATATTGCACACCAGCATCTAGCTCCATCCAATTTTTCTTTCCGATCTGAAAATTGGAGTTAGAAATAATTTTATAGTGACGAACTCTTTGGTAAGGATTTTCAATATTTCTAGGTAAGCCATCATCTTGTAAAGAATAAGCCTGAGGCACTCCATGCGCCCCAGAAAACATTCCTGTTTTAAGATCGTAATAACTGAATCGAACGGAAGTATATCCCGATTTAAAGCTATAACCCAATGTTGCAGAGGCATTTCTTTCTCTTCCTGCGGTGTTTTTAATTCTTTTATTAATCAAAGGAAGTACAAATCCATTGTAAACAAAGGTGTCTGAAGGCACTTTATAATCGGCATAATCTTGTGAAGAAAAGCGTGCTTTAACCCAAAAATTACTTTTATTTAAAGCAAATGCAGTGCTCTGACTCCACAAATTGTTCACTGAATTAAATTTACCTGTATTTGAAATTTGATAACTATTTAAAGCAGGAGGTAAACCGGGGCGTATGTTAATGGCACCTGTAATTGCATCGGGGCCGTAGAGTAGGGCTGTAGGACCTTTAACAACTTCAACACGCTCAACATCGGCCGCATCAATCTCTAATCCATGGTCGCCTCCCCATTGTTGGCCTTCTTGCTTTATCCCATTCTCCGAAACCGACACTCTATTAAAACCAATACCTCTTATTGCAGGTTTAGATATACCAATTCCTGTGCTTAAGGCTTGTACTCCAGGAATCTTCTCTAAAGCCACAGCAAAAGTCTGCCCGCTGCTTTTTCGGATATCATCAGCATCTATTACAGATACAGACTGACTTTGATCATTAATTATACTCTTAGTCCCAAAATCTTCTATAATTACTTTTTGAAGTTCTAAATCGCTTTCTACCAAAAATATATAAAGTGAATCAGTTAATGGAACTTCGAAGTGTAAATCGGCTGATTTATAACCTAAAAAACTTGTATGTATATGATAATGCCCTGGAATTAAACTTAAATCAGCAAAAACTCCTTTAGAATTAGTGCCAATAACTCTGTTCAGTTCATGTATATAAATATGAACCCCATAAGCACCTTCTCCATTGGGCAAAATTACTCTACCAAACATCTGAGCCTTAGCCAATATAGGAAGGGCTGTGAGAATCAAAATTACAATCAACCTCTGCAACATTGTTGCAAAAATAATCAAATATTGAAAATTATGTATTTTTGTGCTAATTATAATTGCTCATGAGATCAACCCCATTAATTACTTTCTTATTAAGTTTTATATGGGCAATGAGTATATCTTCTTGTAAGTCTGCAGTTGATATAGTTGATTCATCAAAGCAAATCCAAACAGCTGAAAATATGGAATCAAATAAAAGTTTTAAGGTTGAAAAAAGTGAAGAAGAATGGTTAGCTGAGCTTGGACCAGAGCGTTATGCAATACTAAGAAAAAAAGGAACTGAGCGTCCATTTACTGGTGCATTATTAAATCAGAACAGTAAAGGAATTTATACTTGTGGAGCATGTAATGCAGAACTTTTTACTTCTGAAATGAAATTTGATTCGCACTGTGGCTGGCCAAGTTTTGATAATGAAATTGAAGGTAGTATTCTTAAAGTTAGAGATACGAGTCATGGCATGATTAGAACTGAGATTTTATGTGCAAATTGTGGTGGACACCTTGGCCATATTTTCGATGATGGTCCAACTGCTACAGGTTTGCGTTACTGTGTAAATAGTTTATCTATAGATTTTATAAAACAAAACCCATAATGAATTTTTACGAATTAAGTCATCTAATTGAAACAAGCATTTCAGAACTAAAATTAGATCCAGCAGCTTGTCGTGGCGAAAAAGAAGGCCAATGGAGTTTAAAAATTAAAGATTCTACCGTTTGGATAGATGCGTTTAATTTTGAATCTAGACCTGAAGTGTATTATTTTCAGGTTATGTCGCCCTTATTCAAAGTTCCTGATATTTTGAATAATGAAATTATGATTGATCTTTTAGAATATGCTTATTCTATGTACTCTTGTTCAATCTGCAAAAAAGGAGATTGGTACTATGTACTTCATTTAAGAGATGCGAAAGGCTTAGAGCAATTTGAAGTAGATTCGGCAATTGATAGAGTAGGGCATTATAGCTCTGATATTTTTGCAAAATTTTCGTTTAAATACGCAGCTGCATTTCCATCAATTAACTAATCTATTTGTATTTACGTCTGCGGATAATTGCGTAAATTAAGATCAGGCTTAAAATTCCAGCTACAGTATATCCAAATACACTCCAATATGGTAAGCCATGGCGAGTCATAAAATCTGTTGGAGTTGGAATTGTAGCCATAATTGAACTAGCAATTATAAGCGAACAAATTATAAAGGTTATGATGAGTCTATTTACTATTGAATCTAATTTCTTTAGTAAATAGCCATAACCTTGATGTGAAATGGTAATGTTTAATTTACCATTTTTAGCTTGGCCTAATAATTCACGGATATCAGTTGGTAATCCCGTTAAAAAGCCAGAAAGTTGATCACTTCTATATTGGAATTCATTCCATAAATTTTCTGGAGAAAACTTTTGTTGTAAAATTTTCACTCCAAAAGGTCGTATAAAATCATAGGTATTAAGCGTTGGATGCATTATTTTACCTATTCCTTCTAATATAGCTAGAGCTCTAAAAATTAAAAATATCCCGGCTGGCACTACCATTTCGTAGCGAACCATTATATTTTGCAACTTAGCTATTACATCGGCAATAGAACCTTCACTTACATCTAAAAGTACATAATCGTCGATGAGTTCTTGAAGGTCGGTTTCCAGCAATCTTAAATCTTTAATTCCATCTGAGATAGCTAGTTTACGCATAGCTTGTGCCATCTTGCGTGAATCTTGCTCCGCCATTGCAATAAAAACATTAGCAAATGCAAGTTTATCACGTCGGCTAAGCTGCCCAACCATACCAAAATCTATTAAACAAATAATCCCATCAGGTCTAATTAAAACATTACCTGGATGAGGATCAGCATGGAAATATCCGTATTCGAAAATCTGTTTTAAATAAATATTTAAACCATTCTCAACAATTTTCTTCGGATTTAAGCCCCATTCACGAATTTGCTTTTTGTCGGTAAATTTACAACCAGAAACAAACTCAATGACTAATACCTTATCGGTACTAATATTTCTAAATACTTGAGGGATATAGAAATTGGATTCGTTTTTATAGAAAGTTCTAAAACGTTGAATATTTCGAGCTTCATTTGAATAGTCAAGCTCTTTAACCATGCTACGTTCAAAGGCAGCAACTACATCAAGTGCATTTAAAACACCTTGCTTTTTTAAATAACGATCGCTACGTTGAACAATTTCCCAGATTAATTGTAGATCTCGTTCAACAATTTCTTTCACATCGGGTCTTTGGACTTTAACCACTACCTCAGTACCATCAATTAAAGTTGCTCTATGTACTTGACCAATGGAGGCTGAAGCCATCGGCACGGTTTTAAAGTCGCTAAAAATTTCTTCTAAAGGTTTACCTAATTCCAGTTCAATGATAGACTTTGCCGTCTCCGCATCGAAGGGTGGAACGCGATCTTGAAGCTTTTCAAATTCTTTTACAAGACCTTCAGGAACTAAATCTGGCCTATTACTTAAAACTTGTGCGAGTTTAACAAAAGTAGGGCCTAATTCCTCGGCCGCCATACGTATACGTTCGAAGCGTGAATACTGCAATGCAGGTCTTTCTTGACGTATCCACTTTAGGCGTAATGATTCTGGAACTATATTTCTTAAAGTACTATTCGCAATTACATCTTCAAAGCCATATTTTACAAATATGCTCATAATCTGCCTCAATCGGCCTAGATTGCGTATAGTAGTATTTAATCCCACGGTTGGTTATTTTATATCAAGTACTTCTACTTTAAAAATCATATTAGAGTAGGGTGGAATCTCATCTCCCAATCCTTTCGCTCCAAATGCACTATAATAGGGTGCAAATATAGTTGCAGTTCCTCCTAATTTCAAACCATTTAGACCAAAATCTAATCCTATTATACCACCATCGCCTCCTACTATATAAATGATAGGTTCACCTGTTTCGTAGGTGCTTTGTATTTTTTTTCCGTCTAATAAATATTGTTCAAAATGAAGAGTTACCTCGTCGCCAAATATAATCTCACGACCTTTACCTGAATTGGTAACCTTAGTAACTACCCCAAAGCTACCCACCATATCGCTTAATCCATTTGCATTTAAATAGTTTTGATATGCTTCTGCTGCTTTGCTAGATAATTCCTCCTTGCTAGCTTTTATTTTTTCTTCGTACTCTTCAAGACTTAGAATATTATTCACTTTAATAGATAAATATACCTTATTATCTTTCACACAACCTGGAACAGGTGTATTGTAATAAAACAAAAAGAAACTATCTGCATCGGTCTTAACTATTAAACTATCATTGATATTGGCTAAAGGCAATATCTTTACGAAATCTTTGGAATATTTAGTGTCGTTTTCATTCGAAATAAAATAAAAATCGGCATTAATATTATCGCAAAGTATTTTTCGACCTTCTTTATCTAACACACTTGCAGATCCATAATAGTAGTATAAATCATCTCCATTTCTTGGATTTATATCCGTTTTTTTGACGAATTTATATTCTATACCAGTTGGACTTTTATCGAATTCATTACATGAAAATAAGAGTACAGAAAATGAAAGTAAACACAGAAAACGATAATTTAGTA
The DNA here is from genome assembly GCA_036562365.1 of Bacteroidia bacterium. GTDB lineage: Bacteria > Bacteroidota > Bacteroidia > CAIKAF01 > CAIKAF01 > JACVCJ01. The sequence goes on from DATCKI010000285.1 coordinate 5,608, forward strand.
TACTCATGTATGTAAGAAGTTTTTAGGATAATCGAAATACTCTAAGGTATTGGTTTCCATGCAAATTTCATTCCAATTTTGAACTGCACAAGCCACAATTGCAAAGCCACAAGTTGGAATATTATCAATTCGCACATTACATAATTGATTAACGACCCAAGTAAAACCTGGATTGTGTCCGAACATAAAAACTATGTTTTTATCTGTTGGTAAAGAATGTATTACTTGGAGTAAGGTATCTTCATCGGCTTCATAAATTCTTTCGTCAAAAAGAATTTCACTTTCAAGTTGCATAACCTTACTGAAGATTTTAGCTGTTTTTTTGGCTCTTTTAGCCGGACTACTAACTATAAGATCGGGGATAATACCTTGCGATTTCAATTTACTTGCCATTAGAGGAGCGTCAATTTTTCCTCTTTCGTTCAAAGGTCTATCAAAATCATCCAGTGTTGAATCGGCCCAGCTGCTTTTAGCATGGCGGATAAAGACTATTTTTTTCATACTCACAATAAGGATAAGTAAATATAGCTAAATGTTTTAAACCTCATTAATTTGCCGCATCTCTCGCTTCAAAATCTCTATACTCTTCCACACTAAAAAGCATGTCGTTTATGAGTTCTTTATGCTTTTTAAAATCTTTTTCTTTAGCTATAGCATAATAACTGAAGAAATAAAATGGGCCTTCGCAAACTACAGCATGCATAATATAGGACTTATCTTCACGTTTTCCTGACATTAATCCATGTAATGCCTCCATATAATCTACTCGGGTCGATTTAGGCTTTTCGAATTTAAAATCATCGAGATTGGCAGCTATTTCTTCATTAAAAAATTGATAAATCTCATCCAAGGTATATGGCACTCCATAATGTGCTAAATCAGCTTTCTTTACATAAGAAATTCCAACTTCTATTGGAAAATTTTTATTCCCTACTAAATACAAATTCCTTTCAGGAATAATTCCAGAATCAGCCTTATCCATATCCGTAGGAATTTCAATAGTAATCAATTCGTTCACTGTAAAAGTTTTCAGCGGACGATCATCCACGCAGGAACTAATTAAAAATAGAAGAGGGAATAGGAATTTCAAACGATTCATAATGCAAATATAATTGATTAATTCGCAGTTTTATCTTCATTTTTCTCCTCTTTCAAAATATAATTTACTCGAATAATAGGTGCATTGAGAACTGTATCATCTTCTTCTTTGGGTTTATAATCTAAACGCCAATATTGGTCTTCATAAGGTATTTCTTCTTCGGGTTCATTCTCCCAGCTATATTTAGTTTTTTCTGGCATTCCTGGTTGAAGTACCAAAGCCGCTAAAATACCAGCTATAAAACCCGATAAATGTCCTTGCCAAGAAATTCCTATATTAAACTCTAATGGAAATATACCCCAAATTAAACTTCCGTAAAAGAATAAAGTAAAGAGACCAATTCCTTGAGCTTGCCTGTTCTTACTAATAAAACCTGCAGTAATAGCAAATGAAGCTAACCCATACACTATACCACTGCTTCCAATTACATAATGCCCTCCACCCATAATCCAAGTCCAGACTCCACTTGCCAACCAAATAAAAGCAAATACTAATTTCCAAATTTCTTTAAAATGAAGTCGAATTAACCAAGTAAGCACAAATAGTGGTATTGAATTCGATGCTATATGTTTTAAATCACCATGTAAAAATGGACTAAACAAGACTCCACGTAAACCTTTAATGGTCCTTGGTTCAATGCCATACATATACCACTTAAATCCACCTATATTTTCTATAGCAAAAACAAGAATAGGTAATGCCGTGATTAGCAATGCTGGTAATACATCTTTAAACAAAGTAATATACGACACTTCCTTATTTCTCATAGGTTTTAACATACAAATTTTGTTCCTTTGTAAAGATTCTGACAATTTAGCAGAATTAGGGAAAATAAATACTTCAATAAATTTACATAAACTATGGCAGGATTGAAAATTGGAGACAAAGCCCCAGATTTTGAATTGACTGACAAATCTGGTAAAACTATAAAGCTAAGTGATCTTTATAAAGACAAAAATGTTGTTCTCTATTTTTACCCTAAAGACAATACTCCTGGCTGTACCGCTCAGGCTTGTGAATTCAGAGATAGCTACCAAGATTTTATTGAATTAGGTGCTGAAGTTATTGGTGTTAGTTCTGATAACGATAAATCGCACGAATCTTTTAAATCTAAATTTGGATTACCTTTTATCTTGATAAGCGATAAAGGTGGAGCTATTCGTAAAGCCTACGGAGTTCCTGCTACTTTCTTTATTTTACCCGGTAGAGTTACTTTTATTATCGATAAAAAAGGTATAATTCAGCATATTTTTAATTCTCAATTTAAGTCAACTCAACATATTCCTGTTGCTTTAGACGTATTGAAAAAGTTACAATAATGACTAAGATACTTACAGTTTGTTTAGGAAATATTTGCCGTTCTCCTATGGCCGAAGGCATTATTACACATATTGCAAGAAGGGAGAATATAGAATTTGAAATTGATAGTTGCGGAACTGGTGGTTGGCATGCTGGCGAAAAACCTGACCCACGTGCACGCCAATATATGAAGGCTTCTGGTATCCCTATCGATCACCTTAGAGCAAGGCAAATAAGAGAGTCGGACCTCGACTACTTCGACCATATTTTGGTAATGGATAATTCTAACTATCAAAATGTTTTAAACCTTTGTAAAAACGATGCTCAGCGCCAAAAGGTAAAACTCATGTTAAGCTACTGGCCTGAAAGTCCAATTCAAGAAGTCCCTGACCCATATTATGGCGGAGAAGAAGGTTTTGCACAAGTCTTCTATCTACTCGAAAATGCAGCACTTAACTTCGTTAAATCACTAAAATAATGCCTGGTAAAATCTTTCTAGTACCCAATGTATTAGCCGAAAATACGCATGCTTCCGTTTTCCCTTCAAACTTAGGTGAAAAAATTTCGCATATACGTCATTTTGCCGTTGAAGATCCTAAATCGGCTAGGCAATTATTGAAATTCTGGGGCTTGCCACTCAACGAACTTGAACTCTATAGTATGCACGTTAAAAAAGGTGACGTGAGCGATATTTTGGATATCTTAAAAGTTTGTATGGATGGAGAAGATATTGGTATTTTAAGCGATGCTGGCCTCCCTGCAATTGCCGACCCAGGCGAGAATATAGTTTTACTTGGTCATAAAAGAGGTCTTGATATCGTGCCACTTGTTGGGCCTGGAAGTTTGTTTTTAGCACTTGCAGCAAGCGGTCTTAACGGAGAAAAATTCATGTTCCATGGCTATTTACCTAAATCGGAAGGCGAGCGAATTAAAGAATTAAAACGCTTAGAATCTGACGCGCGTAAAACTAGTTGTACCCATATTTTTATTGAAACCCCATACCGAAATCAAGCTATTTTTAAAGATATGGTTCAACAATTGCAACCCGATACAAGACTTTGTCTTGCCGCAAATATCACTTCAGATAAAGAATACATTAAAACCAAAGAAATCAACCTTTGGAAAAAAGAAAATCCACCTATCGACAATATTCCTACTGTCTTTTTAATTGGATTTTGATAAACTAGTTTGTTGTAAGATTAATGCGAATGTATATACGAAAATTGGAATTAATCCTACAGCTTTTACTTGCATAGGAAACATCACATTTTGACGTATTTCAAAAGGAACTAAATCGGTTGAAGCTAAGCTCACACAAAGAATAGCAAAGCCCATACATAATCTAAATAACTTTTTCTGACGTAAAGGTATCCACAATAATGCCACACCAACCATTGCAATAACATAAGTTGGCGACTCAGATTTATGATTAAACATCACGCACCACATCATAATAAATGCAGGAAGTAAATAGGAGAGTCGCTCTGTTTGTTTCGATTTCCATGCTTTCCAGAAAACTAATAAAAGCATTACCAATCCTAAGATATGTACATAAATAGGCAAGTGATTTATTTGAGCAGGACTATACCTATCTATTACTGTAGCTAGCGAGAAATTTAGCTCATGACTTGGGTCATTTTTCAGTAATTCATACCAAGACCTATATTGAGCTAATACCTCATAAAAAGGTACTGATATTAAGGGTGCGAAGAATAAAATAAACATCCAAATAGCGAAAGAGAATGCATGTTTTCGCCAATCAGGGAATAAGAAAATAAGCAAGATTGCTAATCCACCAAAGAGTTTTATATAAACAGAAAGAGCCAAGAATAAACCTGACCAGAAAAATCGTCTATTCATCAAACACAGGTAAAATCCAAGCAAAAGGGCACTTACTAAACCATTACTTTGAGCATTATGAATAGAGGTAGCCATTTCAATGGCCATTATGAAAAACACCGGCAAAAATTCGTTAACTCGTTTGTGCGACAATAGGTATAATGCATAAACTAAAGGAATAGTATTAAGTAAATTCCAAACGAGCAAGCCTATCCAATCTGGGAAGAATGAGAATGGGATAAAGAGCCATGCAAAAGTAGGAGAGTACTTAAATAAATCGCCATATTCCTGAGGATATAAAGCATATAAATCTTGCCCATTTAAAAGGTGCTGAGATGAGTATACGAAAATCTTATAATTATTGTATTGTGTATGGTATTCTCCAAAAAACAAAACGGGGGCAGCAAAATACTTCTGCAGACTAACAATTATTACGAGAATTAAAGTAATAACAAAAGGCAATAAACGCCATAGTTTAGATCCGTTTTTCACATCACAAAGATATAAAATAGAAGGGGAGCAGTATGCAAAAAAAATGCGTCTCTTATTTTGAGACGCATTTCATAAAATATTTAGATTAAAATTAAGCTTCTTCAGTTTCCTCTTCAGCTTCTTTTTTACCTTTTGATTTTGAAATTTTTAATTTCAATTCATCTTTTGTTTTATCGTAGGTAACATTAATAGTGTCGCCAGCTTCAAGATTAGCATTTACGATTTCTTCAGCTAAAGGATCTTCAAGATATTTCTGAATAGCACGTTTAAGAGGACGAGCTCCGAAATTAGAATCGTAACCTTTTTCAGCGATATAATCTTTTGCTTCACGGTTAATTTTAAGCTTATAACCATTTGCTTCCAAACGTTTAACAAATCCTTCCATTTCCACATCAATAATTTTAAAGATGTCGTCTTTAGAAAGACTATTAAACATAATAATATCGTCGATACGATTTAAGAATTCAGGAGCAAAAGCACGTTTAAGCGCACCTTGAATAACACCTAAACTGTGTTGAGTAGATTGATTTTCTTTAGCAGAAGTTCGGAACCCAACACCTTGTCCAAAGTCTTTTAACTCTCTTGAGCCAATATTAGAAGTCATAATAACCACCGTGTTTTTAAAGTCGATTTTACGACCTAAACTATCGGTCATATGACCATCATCTAAACATTGAAGCAATAAGTTAAACACATCTGGATGCGCTTTTTCAATTTCATCTAAAAGCACAACAGAGTATGGTTTACGACGAACTTTTTCGGTCAATTGACCACCTTCTTCGTATCCAACATAACCTGGAGGCGCTCCAATCAAGCGAGATACAGAGAATTTCTCCATGTATTCGCTCATATCTATACGAACTAAAGCTTCTTCGCTATCGAACATGTATTTAGCTATTACCTTAGCCAATTGAGTTTTACCAACTCCAGTAGGACCAAGGAACATGAATGAACCAATTGGTTTATTAGGATCTTTCAATCCAGCTCTATTACGTTGAATAGCTTTTACCACTTTTCGCACTGCGTCGTCCTGACCGATTACTTTTTCTTTAATCATGTCATACATTTTCGCAAGCTTGTTCAGTTCAGTTTGAGCTACTTTAGTAACTGGGATACCTGTCATCATGGCAACTACTTCAGCAACATTATCTTCAGTTACAGTTTCGCGATGAGCTTTAGTTTCTTCTTCCCATTTACGTTTTTCTTTTTCTAGCTCTTCTACAGCTAAACGTTCGTGGTCGCGGTATTTTGCAGCTTCTTCGTATTGTGTATTACGAACTGCTTTATTTTTATTCTCGCGTATTTCTTCAATTTTCTTTTCAAGGTCTAAAATAACTTGAGGCACATTGATATTAATAATATGTACACGAGCCCCAGCTTCGTCTAACGCATCGATTGCTTTATCTGGAAGGAAACGATCTGTAATATAACGAGAAGTAAGGGTCACACAAGCTTTTAGAGCTTCGTCGGTATAATTAACGTTATGGTGACTTTCGTATTTCTCGCGAATATTTTTAAGGATTTGCAACGTTTCTTCTTCACTAGTAGGCTCAACCATAACCTTTTGGAAACGGCGGTCTAAAGCTCCATCTTTTTCGATGAACTGACGATATTCGTCGAGGGTAGTAGCACCTATACATTGAATTTCGCCACGAGCAAGAGCTGGTTTAAACATATTACTAGCATCAAGCGAGCCAGAAGCTCCACCAGCACCAATAATTGTATGAATTTCATCGATGAAAAGGATAACATCAGGAGATTTTTCCAATTCATTCATAAGAGCTTTCATACGTTCTTCGAACTGGCCTCTATATTTAGTTCCAGCTACAAGCGAAGCAAGATCTAAAGAGATAATACGTTTATCGAAAAGAATGCGTGCGCATTTTTTCTGAGCAATGCGTAGGGCAAGACCTTCAGCAATGGCAGATTTACCTACACCAGGTTCACCAATTAATATTGGATTATTTTTCTTTCTTCTAGAAAGGATTTGCGAAACGCGTTCAATTTCTTTTTCACGACCAATGATAGGGTCTAACTTACCTTCCTCGGCCATACGACTAAGGTCGCGACCGAAATTGTCGAGTACAGGAGTTTTAGATTTAGGGTCACCAGGTTTTTTAGGCGAGCTAAACATTTCATCTGCATCGTCATCAGAGGTAGAGCCAGACATTTCGTTACGTATGCCACTTTCACGCAACATAGATTCGAATTCTTCTTTAGCTACTACATAATCTACATTAAAATTCTTCAGAATTTTAGTAGCCACGCTATCTTCATCTTTAAGAATAGCGAGTAGGAGGTGTTCAGTACCTATAATTTGACTTTTAAAGACTTTCGCTTCAAGGTAAGTTAATTTAAGCGATTTTTCAGCTTGTTTAACTAAAGGAATATTATTCGAATTAGTAACCCTAGAAGCGCCCGGTTTAATAGAGTTTTCGATAGATTTACGAAGATCAGATAAACTAACGCCTAGATTGGTTAATATTTTGATTGCAACTCCTTCACCATCACGAATAAGTCCAAGAAGCAAATGCTCAGTACCTATATAATCATGACCTAAACGCATCGCTTCTTCGCGACTGTAGGTCAATACGTCCCGTACACGGGGAGAAAATTTTGCGTCCATAGCCTTAAATACAGTTATTAGTACAATTAACGAAATTAAATCAAAAATGTGCTACGAAAGAACAATTTTTTGATAATTATAACATAAGTATCAAAAGTTGAACCAAAGTGCAAAATCTGACATTTCGTCATTCATTGGGTAAAATTACGATAGGAGAGAAATAATAAATACGCTATTGGTTTATTTTGTTAACATTTTTATGTGAAAATGGTTAATAAATGGATTTCTCCATACCACTTAAAAATTGTATTTTCGTTCACTTTTTTGCGGGGTTATGCCTTGCAGTTAGGTTAAATTAATTGAATTTATGGCAGATAACGAAGAAAACGTATTACCGGAAGGCAATGAAGGTCGCATTATAGCGATAAATATTGAAGAAGAAATGAAAACCGCATACATCGATTATTCGATGTCGGTTATTGTATCTCGTGCTTTACCGGATGTTCGTGACGGTTTAAAGCCGGTTCACCGCCGTGTTTTATACGGGATGTTGGAACTAGGAGTATTAAGTAATAGACCTTATAAGAAATCAGCGCGTATCGTTGGTGAGGTTTTAGGTAAATTTCACCCACATGGCGATAGCAGTGTTTACGATACTATGGTTCGTATGGCTCAAGATTGGAGCTTACGTTACCCTCTTGTCGATGGTCAAGGTAACTATGGTTCTATCGATGGTGACCCACCAGCTGCAATGCGTTATACCGAAGCACGGCTTCGCAAAATCGCTGAAGAATTATTAAATGATATCGACAAAAATACCGTCGATATGCGTCTAAACTTCGACGACTCGCTTGAAGAACCAACCGTACTTCCGGCAGCTATTCCTAACTTATTAATTAATGGTGCCTCTGGTATCGCTGTAGGTATGGCTACTAATATGGCCCCTCATAACCTCTCTGAGGTAATTGATGGTATCGTTGCCTATATCGATAATAAAGATATTACCGTTGAAGAATTAATTAAATACGTTAAAGCTCCAGATTTCCCAACTGGTGGTATTATTTACGGTTACGAAGGGGTTAAAGATGCGTTCTTAACTGGTCGTGGACGTATAGTAATGCGCGCTAAAGCTCACTTCGAAACCCTTGATGGTGGTCGGGAAGCTATTATCGTAACTGAAATTCCTTATCAAATAAATAAGGAAGAAATGCGCGAGAAAACCAATGACCTAATTGCTGAGAAAAAATTAGAAGGTCTCGTTTATGTTCGCGATGAGTCGGATCGTAACGGTATGCGCCTTGTTTACGAACTTAAACGCGACGCTATCCCTAATGTTGTTTTAAATAACTTATACAAACATACTCCTCTACAAACTTCATTTAGCGTAAATAATATTGCGCTGGTGAACGGTAGACCTCAATTGTTAAATCTGCGCGACATGATCCTACATTACGTAGATCACCGTCACGACGTTTTAATTCGTAAAACTAAATACGAATTAGAACAAGCAGAAAAACGTGCTCATATCCTTGAAGGTCTAATTATCGCTTCTGATAATATCGATGAGGTAATCGCTATTATTAGAGGGGCGGCTAGTCCAAACGAAGCTATCGAGAAATTAATGACTCGCTTCGAATTAACAGAAATTCAGTCGAGAGCTATTGTCGACATGCGTTTACGTCAATTAACCGGACTAGAACAAGATAAACTAAGAGCTGAATACGAAGAATTAATGAAGCAAATTAACTGGTTTAAAGAGTTACTTGCTAATGAAGACCTTCGTATGAACGAAATTAAGAAAGAAATGCTTGCCATTAAAGAAAAATATGGCGATGAACGTCGTTCTGAAATCGTTTATAGCGGTGAAGATATGAAAATTGAAGACCTTATCGCAGATGAGCCTATGGCTATAACCATCTCGCATAAAGGTTATATTAAACGTACTCCATTGGCCGAATATCGTCGTCAAAACCGTGGAGGTACCGGAAGTAGAGCAAGTGGAACAAGAGATGAAGACTTCTTAGAACACCTTGTTATTGCAACTGCTCACGATTACATGTTGTTCTTTACCGAAAAAGGTAAATGTTATTGGTTACGTGTATTCGAAATTCCTGAAGGTGATAAAACAGCTAAAGGAAGACCAGTTCAAAACTTAATTAATATAGAATCTGACGATAAGATTAAAGCATATATTAATGTGAAAACCTTATCGGATGAAGATTACTTGAAATCGAACTATATCGTAATGTGTACTCGTCGTGGTACCATTAAGAAAACTACTCTTGAAGCTTATAGCCGCCCACGTAGTAACGGTATTAACGCTATTAATGTACGTGAAGGCGATGAGTTATTAGAAGCTAAATTAACAAACGATAACAGCGAAATCTTAATCGCAGTTAAGAGTGGGCGCGCAATCCGATTCCCTGAAAGTAAAGTTCGTCCTATGGGTAGAACTGCTACTGGGGTTCGTGGTATTAGCTTAGCTAACGAAGATGATGAAGTAGTTGGTATGATCTGCGTAAGTAACCTCGAAAATAATGTATTAGTTGTATCTGAAAAAGGATATGGAAAACAAAGTGCATTAGAAGATTACCGTATCACTAACCGTGGTGGTAAAGGGGTTAAAACAATGAAAATAACCGATAAAACAGGAAATTTAATTTCTATTTTAGAGGTTACTTCTGATGAAGATTTAATGATTATCACTAAAAAAGGTACATTAATTCGTTTAAGCCTGGAATCTTTACGCGTGATGGGGCGTGCCACTCAAGGAGTTCGATTAATCAACCTTAAAGGCTCTGATAGTATTGCAGCTATCGCTAAAGTTCCAGCTGATATCAATGAAGATGAGGATATTGAAAAAGTAAATACCAT
>DATCKI010000286.1:0-3493 GCA_036562365.1 Bacteroidia bacterium
TGTACTTCTCCATTTACTGATACTATCCCGGCAGTAACCGTTAAACGCGTTGATGGCGGAATAATGAGTAATTGGGTTAACTCTTCGCTAAAAGAAGGTACTAATATCCAAATTTTAGCTCCTGAAGGACGATTTACTCCAACTTTAGACCCTAATGCTAAAAAACATTATTTCTTATTTGCTGGTGGTAGTGGAATTACACCCAATATGTCTATACTTAAATCGGTACTTACTCAAGAACCGAATTCTGTAGTTACCCTTATTTATGCAAATAGAAATAAGAAAACTGTAATTTTTAAAGATCAATTAGAGGCTCTTGTATCTCAATACGGAAGCCGCTTAGAAATTGTACACGTGTACGATTCTCCAGGCCTTTTCTCTAGTGCACCTAAAGGCCCAATTAAAGCCGATTTAGCCGCTAAATTATTCACTAAACACCGCAGAGCCGGATATACTGCCGAAGCTTTTATTTGTGGGCCAGGTGGTATGATGGATGCAGTTAAAGATGGTTTGAAAAATTGCTCTATTGCCGATGACGCCGTACATGTAGAATATTTCATCGCTCCAACCTCAAATAATCAAGCTAATAATAATGTAGTAGCTACACCTACTGAAAGCGTTACCGAAACTGAAGTAGAAATGAAACTAAATGGAGAATTACATACCTTCTATGTAGGACCTCGTAAAACTATTTTAGCTGGTGCCCAAGATGCTGGCTTAGACCCGCCATATTCTTGCGAAGCAGGAATTTGTAGCACTTGTATGGCAAAAGTAACCGAAGGAAGTGTTAAGATGATTGAAAATAATATCCTTACCAAAAAAGAAGTTGACGCTGGATTCGTATTAACTTGTCAAGCAATTTGTACAAGTCCTAAAGTAAAAGTAGAATTCTTCGAATAAGCGCGAAAATAAATTTCTAGAATTATAAAGCATCACTTAATACGTGGTGCTTTTTTATAAAAAGACATAAAAAAAGGGACTAAAAAGTCCCTTAAATATCAAATTACCTATCCACATATTAGCGAATAGCTCTTGAATGCATTTCACCAGAAGGTTTATAATAAACTTCTACGGTACTAGTACCTTTCACATAAATAATGCTATAAAGTTCTTCTCCAGCCGCTGTAACAACTTTGCGGTATTGGATATCATTACCAAAACGCTGAGAAGCATCTTGTTTAACAGCTGCAGGTACTTCACTTGCCGAAACTGCAGTTTCAGTTTGTAAATATGTTCCATCTACTTTGAAAACAGACCATTGGTTGTTTGTTGCATGTTTTGCATGCACAGTGCCATCTTCATAAGTAGTATAAGATACAGGTGCTGCATTAAATTTAGATTCAAAAGTGCTCTTAACACTTGCATTCTCTAAATTGTTCTGAACTTGAGCAGATACAGCAAGACCAGCAACAGCAAAAAGGGAGGTTAACAAAAGTTTTTTCATTGTCTGATTCGTTATTTTAGGCTAAATTAAGAAATTTATTTTAATCTACCAACTTCATTAAGAAGTCTATAACATTTTTACCATCTGGCCAATCTGATAAACTTGGACACTGACTATCACCTATTTTAACCTGACGCTCAAATTCAATCTTCGTTTTACTCACTAAACATTGTATTTCATCCGAATTCTGTTTCAACCACTCTTCTGCCTCAGCCTTATCCTTTACCTTCTTATAAAAAACTACCGAGATAGGTGAGCCTATCTTTTCCGAAGCCTTTAACATAAAAACTTCATTATCAAGAAACTCATCTCTATTCAACAAATAAATACTCTTATAGTAATCGTAGTTATTGGTGTACTTACTTAAATTCTGAAGCTCTTTCTTTTCTTCACCAATTCTCATTAACGGAGTAAAGTCGTAGTTTTCTGGTACCAATAAAAATGTGATATTTCTACATCCCATCCCAAAATAGTCGAACATATCATTCAATAATGCTCGTAAATCTGCTTCACTTTCTGTGCCATCTAACCAGGCTACAGAGCTTCTACTTTTTCGAATAATATTAGGATATTTTCCAAAATATTGCTCAAAATATCGAGCTGTATTATTGCTTCCTGTTGCAATAGCAGCATCAAAATTTTTGAGTAATTGAGCTTCTATTTCGAGTAAATGTGCAAAACTAGGTTCAAGTGCTTTCAATTTATCTGCAAAGAACGGAATCCAGTATGGATCGGAAGAAGCCATTTTGGCATAATAAATATTTCCAGAAAGGTAAACAGCTATTAAATCAGCAAAGCCAACAGCTGGAATATTTCCTGCTGGAATTACAGCCACACGTTTAGGTTTAGCCTGATTGAAAGAATTAGAATAGTATTCTATATGTTTTTGAGATTCATCACCTAATATCAATTCAACACAACCTTTTAAAGCTTTAATTTGATTTTCTGGCGTGAACCAAGCATTGGCCTGATAACTTCTATATAACACATTCTCATACGATTCTGGCAAAAAACCTTTTTCATAATAATGATTTATCGCATCATTTATATCGAGTGCCAAATTCTCTAATGCTTTTTTTCGTAAAATAAAACCGCTTCCCATAAACTAAATTCAATCTGTTGTATTATTTTTGCAAAAGTATTCAAAACGGTAATGCAAACCGGAAAATAATTTATTATGGCAATTATTATTACTGACGAGTGTATAAATTGTGGCGCATGTGAGCCAGAATGTCCCAATAATGCTATTTACGAAGGCGGTGTTTCTTGGACTATGAGCGATGGAACCTCTGTAAGCGGAACCTATACTCTTATGGATGGAACTAAAATTGACGCTGATGCTAAACAAACTCCTGTTAATATGGATGTTTATTATATAGTGCCTGATAAATGTACTGAATGCGTAGGATTCCACGATGAACCTCAATGCGCAGCCGTTTGTCCAGTAGATTGCTGTGTGGATGATGAAAATATCCGCGAAAGCGAAGAAGAACTACTTGCGAAAAAGGATAAATTACACTTATAAGCCTTTTTTATTCCTTAATTTTTTCAAAATTTATAACCCTTTACGGAAATATTCCGTTCTTAGTGAATTATGAGAATATTCCTGTTTTCTTTCGTATTTATTCTTGGCACCCCACTCTTTAGCTTAGCTCAAAAAAATGCTATGCCTATTGATAGGTGGAATAATTTTACTATCTCTTTCCTTGATAACTCTCCCGATCAAGTTAAACGAGCCGCTTTAGATACTTTTAAAACTGAATTCTCTGAATGGTTAGAAGAAAGTATTTCTTACAACCAAAAATACGACCAACTCAAAAATATTAGTCGAATAGAAGCTCCAGACAACAGTTTCAGAATATTCTCTTTTCATGTTTTGTTTAACGATGGACATTATGAGAATTTTGGATTCACTCAATTTCTTGATAAAAAAACGAAGGAAATTCATGTTGCCGAACTAATTGATAATAAACCTGAATATAAGTTGGTAGAAACTAAAAATTATGGTAAAAATCAATGGTATGGCGCTACATATTATAGTATTGTACC
>DATCKI010000302.1:0-6880 GCA_036562365.1 Bacteroidia bacterium
AGATAAACCCGCACTTGGAGACCATGAATATGTATATGAACTTGGTAAATTTGTACTACCTAAATTAATGGTTGTTCCAACACAAACCATAGTATCATTAAAGTTGATATTTTGGAGAGGTGAAACTGTTATTTGTTGGTCTAAAGAATCGGAACAAGAACCATTTGAAATAATCAAACTATAGGTTTGTGAACCAACAGAAGGATTAAATATTGGGTTGGAAATCGTTGGATCTGAGAGTCCTGTGGATGGTATCCAAGTATAAGTTACACCAGGTAACCCCGATGGAGGTAATCCAATTTCGAAGTTATCATACTCACAAGTTTCAATATCAGGCAGTGTTTGAATTGAATTTCCTAAAACTACAACTTGCTTGGTGATACTATCTACTAGATTACAAGTAGTTCCACTCGGATTCAAAGCGTAAAGTGTCACTTCATAAACCCCACCAGTTGTGAAATTGAAAGTTGGATTGGTAGATGTAGACGTTTGTCCGTCAGAAACAGTCCACAAATAGTTAGTAGCCCCTTCACTTAAATTAGTCATGGTCAAATTAACTGGAGCACAAGCAGCAGGCGGAATATCAAAGTCGGCAACTATCATTGGGAAGTCGAACTTAAACTTAAACACTCCAACATTACAATTAAAACTATTATTGGTTGGACTCCAAGCATTAGCTGGTGCAATTGGGAAGTCGCTATTAGCGCCACATCCTGCACAAACGCTTTGATAAATTTCGCCCTTACGATTAAAACGGCTAGTACCTCCATCTACGTGTTCAGCAGATGTTGGGCCTCCAAAAAAGGTTGAATATGTTAAGGAGGAAGCATTGTCTTCCATTACCATCAGATAAAAATCACTTCCTGTGGTTGAAGGTTGAAAAGCTCCTGGAGTAATATCTAAACCCGTAACTGTACTTCCTGGAACTATTGAATTATTCACAAGTCCGCCCCAACCAGATATATAAATCTTATTACATACGTCCACAAGAAAGGCTGATGGAGATATATCTGCATGTCCATTCCCTAAACCAAAGGAGGTACTCCATTCTACAGTATCTAGTGTAGGTTTAAACTTGGTTATAAATTGGCCCCCATTCGGTATACCATAAATTGCATTTTGGTAAAAGTATCCAGCTGCGTGATTCGTTTGCCCAAGTACAAAAATATGATCTTGTTTGTCGACTTCAACAAAGTATATTTGATCGTACTGTGGTGTTCCAAAAACTATAGATTTTAGTAGCGTTGCCCCATTTGAAGATACTCGAGCTACAAATCCATCTACACCTCCATTATGGGTTGTAAAGTTAGAACCTACTGTAGGGAAATTGGTAGATGCCGTTCCTCCAGCAATTATTATAGAGCCTAAATTGGTTCCTAATGCTAGTGAATATATAGCATCAGCTGAAGAACCACCAATATAGGATGCAAAAAGTACAGTGGTTAAGTTATTATCCATTTTTGCAACTAAACCGTCTTGGGTTCCTCCTCCATAGGTAGTTTGAAAGGCATTTGGTGATACTGGAAAGTTTGTAGAGGAAGTAGTGGTAGCTAGGTATATATAATTCAATTTATCAATATCAATTTCTCCTCTCGATTCATCTGCGTGATTTGCTTTAAGTCCGCCCGCAACATTTATTCCGTCATTTCCGCTGCCTCCTAAATATGTTGAAGCCTGAATTGCCGTACCCGCCACATTAAAGCGAGTTATAAAAATATCGCAACCATTAGGGTACACGAACCCCATGCCTACTCCAGTGATATTAGTTCCACCATTAAAGGTTTGATCATAGGCATTAGCCGATACTGGAAAGTTTGCAGATCCGGTAGTCCCAAAAACAAATAATTCGTCGTAATTATTAACTACTAAGCTATGTGGAATTTCAGAACCATTTCCGCCTAAATAGGTACTATAAATTAGATTAGTTCCCGTTACATCGTATTTCGTGATAGCAACGTCTATATTTCCACCACCATAACTTACTTGAAAAGCACCAACGGTTGTTGGGTATCCAAGTGCGAATACATTTCCTCCAGAATAAAGATAACCTTTACTATCGTATGTTGCTGTAAATCCAAAATTATCTGCAGAAGAACCTGAATATGTACTAAAAATTAAGGTAGGGTCAATAATTAAAGGCAGCTCCGAATTATATTCACCTAACATAAACTTTACCTTATTGTCTTGTAGTACAAATCGGGATGAAATTTCAATAGTATCAGCCCCTTTTACTTGATAAACAAAAGGTTTATTTTCTAGAAAAGTATTTACACTAGTAGTTATAACTAAATTCCCAAGATCGTCGATACGCATAGATTTTGGGCCTAAATATTGCATTTCGATAAGGTTGGGATTGGCTCCAGGAGCAACAATGAACTCGTATTTAAGAGATGAATGATCGTCTTTATACCGAATATCAATTCCTGGATATAAATCTTTTCCTAAAATAGAATTATAAGAATATACCTCGCTCCTCCATTTACTTTGGTCTCCTACAAAATAGTTTTTATAATCGGAACTAGGTGAAAAGTGAGTATAAGCGGGCTTCGAATTAGAATTCAAAAACTTAACTTTAACAGAGTGCGCTTTAATCCATGGATCTTGAGATATTTCTGGGAAATTATCAAGTCCATCGTGAATAGCTACTAATTTTTTATGATCAAAGAAAGCGTAGGTAATGCCATTTTTTTCGATCCACATAGAGCCTCCCCCTAGTTCAGCTCTATACAAAACATCCGTTTCCCATTGCCCTTTATTAAAAACAAACGGATAGTTTAGTTCATGGGCTTGAATGCCTATGAATAAAGCGAAAAACAAAAAGAAGCAAGAGAAAGCTTTTTTCATCTTTTAAAGTTTATTAACTAAAGATACAACAAAAAGCGTTACTACAAATAATTTCCTTAGAAATTACTCAGAAAGATTCATGCAAGTTTTATTCAATAGACCTAAAAGTCAACACTTTATCATCACCCATAAAGAAGAAAAGTAATTGATTAGAGTGTTGATAGCTATCTGCATTTGTAAAGAGTTTGATGAATGCATTTTCTCCGTTATCTAAACAGATTTTTTTAGTAATAGCTAGAGGACCATTTACTTCAATTTTACCATTAGCCAATTTAAATGCACCATTAAAATGGTTACAACCGGCAAAACCACTGATGCGCTCATTAGCTAAATCTAATTCAAAATAGGGCAAATTATCATGAAAAAGAGGTTTTAAGTCATCAATATCTTTCATGCCAGCAAGTTGCCATTTAGGGCTAAGAATGTCCTCTTTATTATTTTTCATAGAATTTTGGGGTGTTTTACAAGCAACACCAGCGAATACAAGTCCGATTAAAAGAATTTTTCTCATAACTTTATAATTACAAACATACAAAAGCTTATACACATTAGGCTCAATAAAGTTCAATATTTATTAGACATATAGCCCATCTTAAGCTCATTTTAACATAGGCATATACTAGATATAAGCGTGAATATTTCTAACTTTGCTAAGTTGTTTGTTTAATTTATAAAAATATATGTGGTTTATTATTGCATTTTTCTTGCTACACTGGTATGGTAGCTTGTTCTTTCAATCTTTCTTTTTACACAGATATGCCGCTCATGGCATGTTCACTATGTCGAAAGGATGGGAGAAATTTTTCTATTACCTAACCTATTTCAGTATGGGTTCTTCTTATCTTACACCGCGTGCTTATGCGGTTTTACACAGGTTACACCACGCTCATAGCGATACCGACAAA
Organism: Bacteroidia bacterium; assembly: GCA_036562365.1. Taxonomy (GTDB): domain Bacteria; phylum Bacteroidota; class Bacteroidia; order CAIKAF01; family CAIKAF01; genus JACVCJ01. The sequence continues at coordinate 3,750 of DATCKI010000302.1, forward strand.
GATCCTCACTCTCCACATAATAGTACAAATCCATTCATGATGATGTGGAAAACTAAAGACTATTATGTTAAAGTATATCATCGTATTTTTAAAACGGATGTTGAATTTGAAAAATCATTCCCTGAAAGAGAAAAACTCGACAACTTCGCTGAAGGTTATTTTAGTCGAATAAGTTGGGGAGTTCTTTACACTGCAATTTATGTTGCTGCGTATTTTATTTGGGATTTTCATTGGGCATTCTTCTTCTTATTACCAATTCATTGGTTAATGGGGCCTATCCAAGGTGCAATTGTAAACTGGAGTGGGCATAAATACGGATATCAAAACTTCGATAATAACGATAAAAGTAAAAACACTTTGATTTTTGACTTTATTTGTATCGGTGAATTATTCCAAAACAATCACCATAAATTACCGTTACGTCCAAGATTTGGGGTTAAATGGTTCGAATTTGATCCAACCTATGCTGTAATGAGTGTTATGAATAAGTTGGGAATCATTCAAATGGCGAAAGCTTAATTAATAAATCTTTATACATTAAGCCCCGAATCATATGGTTCGGGGTTTTTTATTGCAAAAAAAAAGACTCGTTCTTATAAACGAGCCTTAATTTATTTAGGATATTTCCAATTTTTATTTCTTTTCTTCAAATGGTTTTATGGCTTTACGTACCAATTGTAGTTTAGTATCTAGGTGCGTTAATTCTTTTTTGAAGCGTTCAATCTTATCGATATATGGTTTCTTCAACTGTTCAGCATTTTTAGAACTATTGAAGAAAGTCAAATTACTTTCAAGCTGAGAAACTTCTCCACGTATTTTTTCTATACGAGTACGTAAATTATTACGTTCAGTTTTTAAAGCTTCAAATGGATTTGAGCTAGCCAATAAAGCGTCGATTGAGCTTTGAATAATGAATTTATCTTTTTCAGATGGATCCATATTTAATTTTGCCCAAATACCCTGAATTGCTGCATCGAATGCTTGGTCAATAGCTTGTTTTTCATTCATTGGAACAAAACCAGCTGATTTATACTTTTTCACAAAAGCATCGATAGCTGCGATATTAGCTTGAATATCTTCAACTGGTTCATATGCTTCTACCTCAGCAATAATAGCACGCTTTTTCTCAAGATTTTCTTTTTCTTGGATTGGAATATTTTTAGCAGCTTCTTCTTTCGCATTAAAGAATGTATCGGCAGCAGCTCTAAAACGATTCCAAATAGCATCGCTCTTATCACGTTGCACTGCACCTATTTTCTTCCACTCTTCTTGAAGCTTTTTAAATTTAGCTGGAGTATTTTTCCAATCTGTAGAATTTGCTAATTCTTCAGCCTTTTCAATTAAGGCCATTTTTTTAGCAAGATTATCTTTCCAGGTTGATTTAAGATCATCCCATAAATGTTGGCGTTTGCTAAGCAAAGTTTTACGGGCAGCTCTAAATTGAGCCCAAATTTCTTCACTTACAGATTCAGGCACTCTTCCAATAGCACGCCATCTTTGCTCAACGCTATCAAGGACCTTTTGAGCTTCAGAGAAATCTTTCATTCCCTTATATTCTTTAGCAGCCCATTCTTCTATCTCGGCTAATAATTGTTTCTTAGCTTCTAAATTTTGTTTACGTTGATTTTTAAGCTTTTCAAAATGCTCATCTGAACGTTTATAAACTGCCTCAGTAGCTTTTTTGAAACGCTCCCACAATTCTTCGCTCTTATTTTTAGGAATAGGACCAGTCTCGCGCCATTCTTTGTGGAATTTTTGAAGATATTCCATAGATTTCTTAATTGAATCCATCTTCAATAAATTCTCCACTTTTTGAACGATTTGCTCTTTAGTCTCTAGGTTTTTCTCCAATTCCATCTTGAATAAATCGCGATGAATACTAAGAGCATCGTAATACATGTTTACAGCATGCTTATACGAATTCCATAAATCTTCAGCTTTTTCGCGTGGTACATGACCTATAGAATTCCATTTTTCTTGGATTTCTTTGAATTTAGTTTGAACATGACTAATATCACCGTCTTCAATCAAACGTTTGATATCATCAATTAAATCGATTTTCATCGATAAGTTCTTTTGTTCTTCTTGCTCTTTTTTAAGCCTAATTTGTTTTAATTTATCGTTTGCTTCTTTTATTGCTATACGTAAATCTTTTTCAATTTTTGAATAGGTATATTCAAATTCTTCTTTTAATCCTCCATCTTCTATGTACTTTTCAAGAGCATTCGCTTCATTCTCTTTAATTAGTTCATGAAAACGAGCTTTAATTTGTTTAATGGTATTGGCCGATTTCTGAAGACTATTTTGGATAATATCTTTTACTAATTCGTACAGCTCTTCAATAGATTTTTGATCTATTTGAAGGTCTTCATCATGATGTTCATGCTCATCTTCAGACGATGTAACACTTAATACCTTATTCTCTTCCTCATGCCCATAATGCGCTTCTACCGCATCTGCAGTATCCTTTACATCTTGGTTTTCGGTAGGGGTTAGGTTTAACTCCTGATTTTCCAAATTCTCTATCATTTCTTTTATCGAATAATTTCCTCTTACACAAAGATAGGAAATGAAAAGAGATTCAAAAAACTAAAATGAATTATAAAATGTATTGATTAGGCTATTAATATGCTAACCAAGAAGCTGGATTAAGTGTCTCGCTACCTTTTCTTATTTGAAAATTCATTACAGCTTTTCCAGACTCTCCAGTCATAATTTTACCTAAGTTTTGTTTTATTTTAACTTTATTTCCTTTGGAAACACTTACCTCGCTTAGGTTTGAATAAACTGTATAATATACACCGTGTTGAATAATTACTACTTTTCCGTAACCATCAACGGAAAAAACTCCGCTTACATCACCGTCGTAAATAGCACGTGCGGTTGAACCTGCTGGTGCACTAATATCAACCCCATCATTTTTAACAGTTACACCTTTTAAATATGCATGTGGTTGAACTCCGTATTTCCCGGTAATTGCACCTTTTTCTACAGGCCAAGGCATACTTCCTTTATTCCCTTCGAATGAAGCACTTTTTAATTTAGTTTCAGGAGTTACCGCATCTACATTGACTTTAGACCCACTCGATGTAGTACTTGTTGAGGTTTTTGTTCCTGAACTTGATGAAGTT
>DATCKI010000002.1:0-2835 GCA_036562365.1 Bacteroidia bacterium
TACTACAAAAGCCCCTTTAGCTCCATTGGTTTGATTATATAATTTACGCATTTTAGCAGCATAACCATAGGCTGCTATAACAACACTAGCAGTCCCACTTGAACCTCTAATCGGCATAATTTTCACGTTCCAATTTACACCAGAAACTCCAGAACTATTATTTCCTCTAGCTCCAATTATTCCTGCTACGTGTGTTCCATGTGTTTGGTTACCGCCAGTAACATTTCCATTATTATTGTACGCATTCCATCCGTCAAAGTCGTCTATATATCCATTTCCATCATCATCTATACCATTATTAGGTATCTCTTGACGATTCTTAAACCAATTGGGCTTTAAATCAGGATGATTTAAATAAAAACCTTCATCCACTACAGCAACAACAATAGAGTCTCCCGTTGCTGTAATACCTCCTGTAGTAATATCCCAAGCCTCTGGTGCGTCAATATCTGCATCTACAGTTCCTCCGCTTTGCCCAGTATTATGTAACCCCCATTGCTGATTAAAGCTGGGATCGTTAGGAGTAGTAGCTCTTGATTGTACATAGTAATTTAACTGACATGCAATAACCATGTCCATAGCATCAACTTCGTATAGATATTTCTCAGGACCTCCAAGAACTTCATCCATTCCCACGGTATAAATTCTCCAATCTTCCGTTAAAACTTCTTTCACATAAAAATTCCCTAATAGACCTTTTGAATTCATAGATTTTACAAAGTCGTTACCCGTATAACCAGGCTTTAACATAACAATGAATTCATTAGGCACATAAGACTGTGCACTTATAAATAGAGAAATGAATAAAAATGGAAAGAGAAGTAATACTTTTTTCATACACAATTGTTTTTTGGTAGAATGAAATTAGCATTAATTTAAAGAATGACCAAATCGTTTTAACATCTATTTACTTAACAATCAATTTGCATGATCATCTTTCAAACGCTTTTGCCATTCGAATAATTGGTCGCGTAATTGAGCTGCCAACATAAAATCTAGTTCTTTAGCAGCTTTTTCCATGGCCTTTCTCGTTTTATCAATTGCCTTCTCAATATCTGCTTTACTATAGTATTCTAGTTTACTTTCAGCAGCAACTCTTCCTATCTCATCTGGCTGCTCATAACTTTGCTTAACCGTTTTAGGTCCAGTCTTACTTCCAACTATAGTTTGATTTAATATTCTCTCTTTATCAGATTTAGCTTGAACTGGAGTAATATTATGTTCTACATTGTATTTAATCTGTTTTTCACGTCTTCTTTCAGTTTCATCTATGGCTTTTTGCATGCTTTGCGTAATCTTATCCGCATACATAATTACAACCCCATTTACATTTCGGGCAGCACGACCTATAGTTTGGATTAAAGATCTATGATTACGCAAGAAACCTTCTTTATCTGCATCTAAAATAGCTACTAAACTTACTTCTGGGAGGTCTAACCCTTCTCGTAATAAGTTTACCCCTACCAAAACATCGAATACACCAAGACGTAAATCTCTTAAGATTTCCACACGCTCCAATGTATCCACTTCGCTATGTATGTAGCGTACTCGCACATGAACCTTTATAAGATATTTGGTAAGCTCCTCAGCCATACGTTTGGTTAAGGTTGTTACCAAAACACGCTCGTCCTTGGCTACACGCTTTTCAATTTCTTCTAATAAATCGTCAATTTGGTTTGCACTAGGACGAACTTCTACCACTGGGTCTACTATACCCGTAGGACGAATAACCTGCTCTACCACTTCTCCTTGAGTTTGTTGCAATTCATAATCGCCAGGAGTAGCACTAACAAATATCATCTGATGAATTTTCGTTTCAAACTCATCAAAAGTCAAAGGCCTATTATCTAATGCCGATGGTAACCTAAATCCGTAATCAACCAAATTCGTTTTACGATGTCGGTCTCCATTAAACATTGCTCTAATTTGTGGTAAAGTAACGTGCGACTCATCCACAATAATCAAGAAATCATCAGGGAAATAATCTAACAAACAGAAAGGCCTTGCCCCTGGTGGCCGACCATCAAAATATCTAGAATAGTTCTCTATTCCCGAACAATATCCCAATTCCTTAATCATCTCCAAATCGTATTCCACACGTTGTTTCAAACGTTTAGCTTCTAAGAATTTCTCATTCTTTTCTAGGAATTCTATTTGAGCCGTTAAATCATCTCGTATAGCATATTCTGCTTTTTGAAGACGTTCCCGAGTTGTAACAAAAAGATTGGCTGGGTTAATTACAAAATCGTCCATTTCTTGAATTCTTTTCCCAGTTACAGGGTCTAACAATTCAATTGTTTCAATTTCATCACCCCAGAACATAATTCTTACTGCATTATCAGCATAGGCAAGATATACATCAACCGTATCACCTATAACTCTAAATGTTCCGCGCTTAAAATCGTCTTCAGTTCTGTAATATAAACTATCTATTAGCTTATGAAGAAAGGCATTTCTACCAATCTCCATACCTTTATGTACTTTAATAATATTGGCATAGAAATCATCAGGATTTCCCATACCGTATATGCAAGAAACCGAGCTTACCACTAAAACATCTTTACGTCCACTTAACAATGCTGAAGTTGTAGAAAGACGTAATTTCTCAATTTCATCGTTTATAGAAAGGTCTTTTTCTATATAGGTGTCAGATGTTGGTATATAAGCCTCTGGCTGATAATAATCGTAATAAGAAACAAAATATTCTACCGCATTTTGAGGGAAGAATTGTTTAAACTCGCCATATAATTGGGCTGCCAAGGTTTTGTTATGACTTAAAACCAAGGTAGGACGTTGAATTTGTTCTATTACATTAGCTACGCTAAAAGTTTTACC
>DATCKI010000003.1:0-5495 GCA_036562365.1 Bacteroidia bacterium
ATATTATTTAATGCAAAAGCCAACTGCTTTTGTTCTATTAAAGCTGGATGTGTTAATGGATATGGTAATTCGCGCTTAATTAAGCTATAAAAACATATACCTGTAGAAAAAATATCGCTCCATGGGCCCATTAATTCCTTATAACCCAAATATTGTTCTGGACTACTAAAAATATAGGCTCTTTGTGGAGGTTTTTCGAGTGGATAATGTTGCGCAGAATCTAGGTCAATGAGCTTTATAGAATCCGTTACAACATCGTATAGGATATTAGATAATTTAATATCCGTATGCAGGAGTTTATTTTGATGAATTATATCTAATACTTCTAAAGTTTGAATCCATTTATCTACGATAAATTGCGTGTTTTTCCACTTTTTATCAAGGTCTTCGAAAATACTTTGGAGATCTACACCTTCAATATAATTATAGATTCTAAATACTTTAGAATCTATCGTGATTTCCTCTATCAAATATTGAATAGAATTGTGAATATGTGTAGGTTTAAAATGAGGTGTAGTTTTATGCCATTTTATAATGACATTGTTTTGATTTTCAAGGCAAAAACCTTTCCATACAACCCCATTTTTGCCACGTTGACGAATAGGGTCGTTTATATCGAATTCATATTGATAATTTTGACCTTTAAGTCTCACTATTCAAATGTGATTAATACTTTATTTTTTTCAACGGCAGTTCCTTGTTGAACCTTAATTTCTTTAATAGTAACGTCGGCAGGAGATTTAAGGATATTTTCCATTTTCATTGCTTCAAGTACAATTAAAGCATCTCCTTTTTTCACCATATCGCCAGGTTGAACTTTAAGACTAAGAACTAAGCCAGGCATAGGCGATTTTAGCTCATTAAACTTACGTTCACCCATTTGAGCCATGCCTAATTTTTCTAATTTTTCATCAAACTTATCTTTGATTTTATAGCTTCTTTTTTCGCCATTTATACGCACTAAGACTTGTTTTTCTGAAAAGTCAATACCTTCAAATAATACGTGGTAAAGTTTATTATCCTTGGTGATTTTAAGGTATTTTGGACTAACAATTTCGATATTTTCTAATTTGCTTTTGCCTTTTACAAACGGCATTCCATCTGCATCTATATCTATCTCAATTGCTTTATTTTCAAAAATCGTCTTAAGCATATTCTTTTAATTTTTCACGAAGATACAAAGCTATATCTTCTATGCATAGTATTTCATGCAATTTACATAAAATTTCAACTACCTTTGCACATTATGAAAAAGCAAAAACTGAATTCTTTTGATGGACTTGTATATAGTACCAATCCTAACTTTGTGCCATCGCACGAAGAAGAAGAAGAGGTTTTAACACCGGAACCTTCGAAGCAACTTTTACGTATACAATTGGATAAGAAACAACGTGCAGGTAAAGAGGTAACCTTAATTACCGGTTTTGTTGGTAAAGACGAAGATTTGAACGATTTAGGTAAAATCTTACGTAATAAATGTGGTTCGGGTGGAAGTGTAAAAGATGGTGAGATAATTGTACAGGGCGATCATCGCAAAAAGATTGCTGATTACTTACAAACACAAGGTTATAAGATTAAATTGATAGGCTAGACTGCTTATTTTTATTTTGTTTTTTGTAGTAATTACAATATTCTGTTAAGCTACATTCTTTACATTTAGGGTTGCGTGCAGTACAAACATAACGTCCGTGTAAAATGAGCCAATGATGCGCTTTATGTATTTTTTCTTTAGGTATAAAGCTTACCAATTGTTGTTCGGCTTGTAATGGATTTTTAGCATTTGTGGTTAATCCTAATCGTTCCGAAACTCTAAAAACATGCGTATCAACTGCCATAGCTGGGGCTTCGTGCACCACAGATACTACTACATTGGCTGTTTTTCGGCCTACACCTGGTAATTTTTGAAGGTCAATAATATTATTTGGAATTTCTCCTTTAAAGTCTTTAACCAACATTTCACCTAGTCCTTTCAGGTGTTTGGCTTTGCTATTAGGGTAGCTAATGCTACGTATATATTCATAGATTTCAGCCACATCGGCCATTGCAAGTTCGAGTGGGTTTGGAAAGCGTTCGAATAGGGCAGGGGTTACCATATTAACGCGTTTATCGGTGCATTGAGCACTTAGAACCACGGCAACTAAAAGCTCGAAAGGATTACTATAATTCAACTCTGTTTGAGCATCTGGATGTAATCTTTCTAATTCAGCTAAAACCTTTTCGTATCTTTCTTTCTTAGTCATATAAAAAAAATGAGGAGCAAGCTCCTCATTATACCAATATAGTTGTTTACGTATTAGTTATTAAGCATAATAGGCATAACAAGCATCATTAATTTTTCGTGCTCATCAGCTTCTTCAGCAGGTCTTAAGATACCAGCACGGGTACTTTCGCTTAAGTCCATAATTACATTTTCGCAATCTAAATTGTTAAGCATTTCGCCTAAGAACTTACTATTGAATCCAATTTCCATATCGGCTCCATTGTAGTTACAAACAATCTTTTCGTAAGCTTCATTTGCAAAGTCAAGATCTTCAGCGCTAACTTGTAGTTCGCTTCCGCTCATTTTTAAACGTACTTGGTAAGTAGTTTTGTTTGCGAAAATTGAAACACGACGAAGCGTATTGATAAATTGACTCTTATCTACTGTTAATTGATTTGGATTTACCTTTGGTATTACCGCTTCGTAATTCGGGTATTTACCTTCAATTAAACGACTTTGAACGGTAATTTTATCGAATTGTACGATTAAGTTTTTCTCGTTGAATTTAAGTTCAACAGGTAAATCGTAGTTTAATAAGATAGTCTTTAATAAGTTTAAAGGTTTTTTAGGAAGAATAATAGAACGAACTTCTGGAGTAGTAATATCTGTTCTAGAGTACTTCACTAATTTGTGAGCATCGGTAGCAACGAAGTTAATGCCATCTGGACCTAATTCAAGGTATACCCCCATCATAACCGGACGCATTTCGTCGTTACTAGTAGCGAATATCGTTTTAGATATAGCTTGAGCTAAAATTGAAGAGTCGATAGAAAATTCTGCACCACCTTCGAATTCAGGTAAATTAGGGAATTCGGCAGGGTCATGACCTGCAACTTTATACTTACCAGTTTCTGAAGTAACAGTTACACTGTGATTTTCAGGATGAACTGTGAAAGTTAAAGGTTGATCAGGGAACGTTTTTAATGTATCGGTTAACAATTTTGCTTGAATCGCAATTTTGCCATCTTCATTTGCTTGTACAGGAATTCTAGAACTGATAGTTGTTTCTAAATCAGATCCGTATATGGTTAATTCACCACCTTTGATTACAAATAAGAAGTCGTTCAAAATAGGAAGATTGCTATTTCCTGAAACAACTCCACCAACAATCTGAAGTTGTTGTAATAAGGCTTTACTTTGAATGATAAAATTCATATTCCAGTTTTACATTTATGAGGGACAAATATAAAATTTATACCCAATAGTATTCATGCGTTTTTAATAAACTTTTCAGCAATTTTATTTCTTTCTAAAAAAACTTGTAGTTTTTAGTATTCTGTCGAATGTTAAGTATTGAATAAATACATACTCTTTTCCAAAGGTACTAATTTCTCCATACATTCTATTATCGTCATATTCAACAGGTTTTCCAAATTCGTTTTCAGAATTTTCTAAAAGTTTAATTCTATGCCCTTTTACGGTTACTGATTTGTCGTTTATATCTGTAACAGTTAATGTGAATAAATTATATTTTTTAGCAACACTATCCATTTGAATTTCTGGAATGTCCACAAAATTTTCGTAAGCTATTTTTTTAAATTCTATAAAATAAGCTTTTACAATAGCAGTATCTATATTAGGAACTTCATTTCCAGCATAGTCTTTTACTCTAAATTTACTGGTTTCGAATTGTTCAACAGTATAACCAGCGCTTGGGTCGTAGGTATAATCTACTTTAATTGATTTTATTTCTTTCGGATGTAAAGCAAAGATGATACGATCTCTCCATTCGTTTGGATTTGGATTGTAGAATGAAGTAATGTACCCATTATGACCAGGTAAATAACAAATATATGGATGCTCGGCACCATCCATTAGTAAGAAGGATCCAAAACTATCGGCTGTTGGTCCACCCACATAATAAATTTTCTCTATTTTACCTTTTTTGTAAATCTCTACTTTAATATTGTTGGTAGCCATACGTTTAAGTATATTTTCTGTTGCTGATTGCGCAACTGGGCTACGAACTGTTATTCTTTTGATTACATCAAATAGGTTTTCCATCATATCCGCTCGGGCAACATATTTACCATTTACCATCCAGCGGTTATTTTCTTCTAATGTTAAGGTGGTTATAAGTCCTGTTTTATCTGCCAAGAAAATTTTATCGATGCCACTAGTATCGGTTACCGCAAAATCTTTTTCACCAGCTTTATACGTGCTTTTTTCTTCACTTAATAAAAAGTATAAACCCAAGCCAATTAACGCTATACCTAAAATGGCGAATATTATAATCTTTCTTTTCATAATCAATAGTTTATTTTGCGTATTTATATTTTCTAACGAAATAGAAAATTAAGCCTATGAATAATACCGAACCTATTGGAACTAAGGTATTCATCCATGTCCAATAGTTTTGCTCTTTTTTCAATTTCTTAGTGTTAAATACTCTAATTTTAAACTCTTTAGAACGTAAAGGTACTAACCAAGCATCGTCCATTAAATAATTAACACAATTCATTAAGAACTTTAAGTTTCCTCCATAATATTCTCCAGTTTGAGGATAGGAGCCAGGAGGAAAATTTTCTAGCGATTGTGGGTCGAAGTAGTTTACCGAAAGATCTCCGTCGCTCACTACTATCATTTTCGTTTCTTTACTTTTAAACACTGGTGCAAATTCGGCAGGCATATTTTCTTTTTGAGCCAAACGATTTTCGAATACCGAAGTAAAAGTTCCTTCAAGCAATACAGCACCCATTAATCCTTTTTTGTTGAATACGGCCGGACTAGGTTCCATAAATGCGATTTGTGGAGTTAATCGCACTGGGGCTTTAGGTGCACGACTCATATTCGAAGTATATAAAAGTGGAGTTTTTTTTACGTTTTTAATTCCTATAGTATCAATACTTCCAGCATATTCCATTTTTACGTTTCCTATGTTTTTTGTAATAACGAAATCTGGATTTACTTGCATACTTGGGAAGAATACCCATGGTCTGTATTCTATACCATTTTGCCCTCCACTCTGGCGTGGTAGCATAATTTTACCACACTGAGCATCATTTAGTAAATCGTAATTGATACGCACTCCATATTTGAATAATATATCGTCTAGATTTAAGTCTAATGGTACGCCAATACGCACATTATTTGAAACCGAGTCGGTTGGGAAATAGATATTATCTAACATCCATAAAACCCTACCACCACGCATTACAAATTGGTCAATAACGAATTTACTTCCTTCATCAAAAACTGAGTCTGGTTTAGCTATAATTAAAACTCTAGTTTCTTT
>DATCKI010000005.1:0-9152 GCA_036562365.1 Bacteroidia bacterium
TACTGGAGCGACTTCTCAAATTTTGAATATTACAAGCCCTGGAACTTATTGGGTAGAAGTGAATGATGGATTTGGGAATATTTATTCGGATACGATTAATGTTTCATCACAATCTTCTTTTAACCAGCCAGCAAGCACTATTTTTGTTTGTAATGGCGGACAATATATTTGGCAGAGTAATTTACCTAATTCGGTGTATGATTTCCTTTGGAGTGATGGGAGTACTGATTCAGCTTTAACTATTACTTCAGCAGGATATTACTTTGTAACGATTACGGAAACGCTTACAGGATGTAGTTTTAAATCGGATACAGTGGAAGTTGTTATGGATAATTTTCCGTTGGCAAGCTTAGGAAATGATACCACTTTATGTTTGAATAACGATTTGTATTTAAATATGGATGCGGGTTTTCCGTCGAGCTTTTTATGGTCGACTGGTGCAACAACGGAGAGTATTAATATTACAACCGCAGGAACCTATTGGGTACAGGCAACAAATGAAAATGGATGTTTTGCATCTGATACAATTAATGTGTTGGTGAGTGGTATTGCCCCTGATATTGACTTTACGGTGGAGAATAGATGTGAAGGCAGTATGACTTCATTTTCGGCCTCTAGTAATATGAATCCAATGTCGTTTAATTGGCAATTTGGTGATGGAAATCAAGCCTTCTTAGCACAAAGTAACAATCAATATGCGCAACCAGGTGTGTATAAAGTTAGTTTGTATATCTTAGCAGATAACGGCTGTGGGAATTTAATTAAGAAGGATATACGAATTAATTCTCGCCCTCAAATTAATTTTTCATATACAGATACGTGCTTGTTCGATAGTGTTCGTTTTTATGGTAATGTATTGCCTATTTCGGGCGGAATTCAGAGTATTCAATGGATAAATTCGGATCCTTATTCAAACGATTTGGATAATGCAATCACATTAACTGCATCGCATCAATTCCAACAAGTTGGTCCTTACGATATCACATTAATTGCCACAAACGATTCTGGATGTGTGAATCAAGAGCAGAAAACTATACAAATTAAAGGAGCTGCTTATCCTGATTTTACGGCTACTGGTGAATGTTTTAAAGCTCCTACTATTTTTAATAGTACTAGTACATTTTCGCCTAATGTTTCACCAACTTCTTATACCTGGTTCTTTGGAAATAATACGAGCTCTAGCTTGTTTAGTCCACAAGTGATTTATAATAATCCAGATTCTTATCAAGTAACTTTACGTATTACTAGTAATAATGGATGTAAGTCGTACCGTACTAAAACCATTTACGTAAATAAAGGAGTAGAGGCTGAATTTATTATGGCCGATTCGGTATGCGAAGGAGCTATAATTCCATTTGAAAATCAGTCGTACGGAATAAACGACCCAATCTTTAATTATACGTGGAAATTTGGATCAAGTTTCACGAGTAATTTAGAGAATCCGAGTTTTGCCTTTACACAAGCAGGAACTAGGATAGTACAATTATTTGTAGAATCTGAAAATGGATGTAAAGATTCTACACAACAAAGTATAGTGGTTTTAGCATCGCCAGTAGCCACATTTACGGTGAATAACCCAGTAGGAGAAGCACCATTAGAGGTGACTCCAATTTTTACAGGAAGCAATGCGCAATATTATACGTGGGATTTTGGAAATGGTGAGCAAACAAATGCTCAGAATCCAGGTACTATTACCTATGATTCGGTTGGAAATTATACGCTTACTTTAATTTCGGAAGCCAATACGGGTTGTAGAGATACTCACAGCGTGACTATAGAAGTTAGAGATTTACGCTTGGATGCAGAATGGTTACAAGTTTCGTGTGTACAAGTGGATGGAATGCTTCGTTTCTCTGGAAATATTTTGAATTTGGGTAATATTTTAATCGAGAATTTAGAGCTGGGAGCCAGTTTAAATTATGAAGATAGCTTTATTGAAAAATGGATAGGAAATATTCCAGTTAATGCTACAAAACAAATAGAATTGAATGCCAAAATTCAGGTGAACGATTATAATACACCTAAGTTTTGTTGTTTGGATGTGGTTAAGATAAACGACCAATGGATAACGGAAGATAGACGTAAATGTGTTGCCATTGAGAAGGAATTTTGGTTAAGTAATATATATCCGAATCCAGCAGATGGCGATATACATTTGGAGTTTATTTTGAAAGATGAAGAATCAATAGAGATTTCCATATTTGATATAAGTGGCAAGAAGGTATTATCGAAAATAATAGAAGGCCAGAAAGGAATAAATTCATTTAACACAAGTACAGAAAGCCTGCGTAAGGGGATGTATTTTGTGAAAATTAAGGACGAAGTCCGCAAATTCATTTTGTAGGGTCGAATTGCGATTCGACCCTACAAAATGACACATTGCGATTCGTACGGACGAATTGCGATTCGTCGGATTGCATTTCGTACGGACGAATTGCGATTCGTCCGTACGAGAAAAATCATTTTAATAAATTTAGTTGCAATTATTTTTTGATAAAAAATGCTTGTTGTAAATTTTATTTTCAAATGAAAATAAAATGATTCGGTATAACAGGCAATCAATTCGGTTGAAGAATTATAATTATGGTGCAAAGGGGCTTTATTTTATTACAATTTGTTGTAAAAATATGCAGCATTTATTGGGTAGAGTTCAGGATGGAAAAATGCAGTTAAATCCAATTGGATTGATTGCATTAAAGGAGTGGTATGCGACAGAAAAAATAAGAGATAATTGTAAAATCCATGAAAGTGTTATTATGCCCAATCATATTCATGGAATTATAGAAATAACATCAACAAAAAATTCATTTATTAAACCTGTTAGATTTGAATCTCCTTCTCATACTATAGGTTCTATCGTTAGAGGATTTAAAATTTCAAGTATTAAGAAAATAAAAGAATTCTTAAATGATGAAATTACATTTAGTTCAGATTTTCTTTTAAATGAAAATAATGCAAGTTCAATGTTCACTGGAGAGTCAGAGCCTTCGCTATACACTAGTTTGATATCACCAGTAAGTCCAAATATTTCTCAAAAAATAAAATCATTGGAATTTAAAATTTGGCAGAGAAACTATTATGATAGAATTATAAGGGATAAGAGAGCATATATTAATATAGTGAATTATATAAACTCCAATCCATTAAAATGGTGGGAAACAAGAAGTATTAAGATTCCCTAGGATGTAAAAAGGATAAAAAGCCTTTCCAATTGGGTTGACTATTTTTTCCCTTTTCTCCTTTTAATTTCTTTTTGTATTAAGGAAAGTTCGCGACTGGTTTGACCTTTAACAGAGGTATTTTCTTCTGCACGGCGGAATAAGTATGGCATTAGCTCACTCACTGGGCCATATGGAACGTACTTTGCAACATTAAAACCAGCATTCGAAAGGTTAAAGCTTAGATTGTCGCTCATACCCAATAACTGTGCAAAATACACTCGCTTATCGTTATGCGCTATATTGTGTTTTTCGATTAATTGTACTAAACGCTGACAACTTTCTTCGTTATGCGTACCTGCACAAATTGCCATATGATCTAAATGTTCAATAGCAAATTGTACGGCCGCGTTAAAATCTCTATCAGAGGCCTCTTTATTAGGCTGTATAGGATCTACTAACCCATGTTCAGCCGCATATTCACGCTCTTTTTCCATATAAGCCCCACGTACAATTTTTAATCCCAATTTATAGCCTTCTTTCACAGCTATTTCGTATTGTGCTTTAATGTACGCTAGACGGTCGTGGCGATACATTTGAGTTGTATTGTAAATAATCGCTTCTTCACGATTATATTTCTTCATCATTTGCTCAGCAAGGCGATCTATGGTCTCTTGAATCCAAGTTTCTTCAGCATCAATCAACACTTTACATTTGTATTGATAAGCTAAACCACAGATTTTATCTACTCGAGCTTGAGCTTTTTCCCATGCAATTTGCTCTTCAGGACTTAATGGTTTATTGAAATTTACTTTTTCAAGAATTTCGAATTTACAAAGTCCAGTTACTTTAAATACAGCGAATGGAATATATGGTTTTTGATGAGCTCTTTCAACCGTTTTCAGAATTTCTTCTGTAGCTGCATCAAAACTAGCTTCATCACTTTTACCTTCTACAGAATAATCTAAAATGGTACCAATTCCAAATTTTGCAAGAGTTTCAGCGGTTTTATCACATTCTTCAATGCTTTCTCCACCCACAAATTGCTTAAATAAGGTAGCCTTGATAATAGGTTTAATCGGAAGATGCAATGCAAATGCCAGATTTGTTAAGCCTTTTCCTATGTCCACCAAAGGTTTTGAAGCTAATACCCCAAATAAGAATTGGGCCTTTTTTAAATCGGTGGTTGACTTGTGTTTAAAGGCGATTTCCGTATTATCGAATTGTACCATAACATTAATTCTGAGGCAAAAGTATTAAATTTTTAACCACCAAAACCAACTTTATTTCCTAAGAAATTTAAATCTATTATAGTATCTTGGCTTAAATTTGTGATATGGAACATATTCAATTCGGACCTGTTGATTTTAGTACTGTGCAAGCCTTTTTCAAGCCTGAAAATCCTGACTTCATGCTATTATGTGACAGGAATACCGAAAATTATTGCAAAGATTTATTCCTTAGGAATAATCATGTTCCAACTTTAGTCTTAGAACCTGGCGAAGCTCATAAAACAATAGAACAATGCCAGAAAATTTGGGACTTCGCCTTAGAACACAATCTTTCAAGAAATAGTGTCCTAATTAACCTAGGTGGAGGATTAATTAGCGATATGGGTGGTTTTGCTGCGAGCGTATTTAAACGAGGGATGCGTTTTGTTAATGTGCCAACTTCGCTTCTGGCTATGGTCGATGCTACAGTAGGGGCTAAAACCGGAATTAATTATCATTCGGCTAAAAATATATTAGGAAGCTTCTCTGAACCTTCTCAAATTTTTATCTCTACCGATTGGCTTAAAACCTTGCCTAAAGTACAGATTTTATCAGGCAAAGCCGAAATGCTGAAACATGCGCTTTTGCACGATATTTCTTTCTTTCAAGAATGTTTGAACGACGAAATCCCTTCCCTAGAACTCATTAAAAAATCCATAGCACTTAAATGGGAGGTGGTTGAACAAGATCCATTCGAAAAAAGATATCGTAAATGTTTGAATTTTGGCCATACTGCTGGTCATGCCGTAGAAAGTATACTTACTAAAACGGGGAAAGAGATATCTCATGGTCATTGTGTAGTGGCTGGAATGATTATGGAAATGAAAGTTGCCGAATTAATTGGATTGGCCCCAGAAAATAGTTTTGATGCTATTATAAAAGATTTAATAAATCTTTATGGGAAACTTGAGCTTCAATCTATAAATGAAAAGGAATGGCTTGGATTTATGGCAAATGATAAGAAGAACTTAAATTCAGAGATTAAACCAGCATTGTTGAAGAGTGCCGGACAAATAGATTTAGACCAAATAGTTACTCCTGAAATATGGAGTAAAGCTTTAAAGTATTATATCCATGATTGTTAAGACGGAATCCTTTACCTTACCCCAAGGCAGTATT
Organism: Bacteroidia bacterium; assembly: GCA_036562365.1. Lineage (GTDB taxonomy): Bacteria > Bacteroidota > Bacteroidia > CAIKAF01 > CAIKAF01 > JACVCJ01. The sequence continues at coordinate 5,549 of DATCKI010000005.1, forward strand.
TTTGTAGGAGCGAGTAAGAGTATCTCGAATAGAATATTATTACTTAAACATATTTTTAATTCAGATGTACAAATTGGGAATCTCTCTAACAGTGAGGATACTCAATATTTAAAAGCAGCGTTAGAATCGACTCAAGATACACTTTATGCTGGCGATGGAGGTACTACGGCTCGTTTTTTAATGGCATATGCTGCAACGCAAAACGAAAGATTGCTCATTAAAGGAAGCGAAAGGTTAGAATCTCGTCCTATGGGTAAATTGGCACAGTCGCTCGAAAAGTTAGGGGTACAAATAGAATATTTAAGTGCTCCTAATTCTCTACCTATGGCTATAAAAGGGAATGGAGAAATTTCGAATTTTAGAATGCATATAGATGAGCCAGAAAGTTCTCAATTTATCTCCGCATTATTAATGCTAGGTGCTAAAAAAGGGGCTCATATTTCGTATAGTGGCGAAGTTAGTTTCTCGTATATACAGCTGACTTTAAATATTTTAAGTGAACTTTATATAACATGTCAAGTTGGTGAGGATGAAGAAGGTAATGTACATGTAATTGCGGGTCCAGGTGCACCAATATTCCCTGAATGGTATGTGGTTGAGAATGATTGGTCATCGGCATCATTTTGGTTAGGAATGGTGGCACAATCGCCGAAAAATACCGAAATAGAATTAGTAGGCTTGCAACTTGGAAGTTCGCAACCCGACGCAAATGTGATAAACTATTTTGAGATGTTAGGAGTAAAAGTGATTGATTCAGAAGAGGGAGTAATAGTGAAGAAAGTGGGTAATCCTGAATCCAATAATTTATATTTTGAGTTAAGTTCTACCCCTGATGTATTTCCAATTTTAGCAGTTACCTGCGCTGCTATGGGGTTAAAAGCAAGTTTTGGAGGCTTATTTTCATTGGTACATAAAGAGAGTAATAGACTAGAAACTGTTGCAAAAGGATTAGGAGATTTGGGATATGAAGTTCGACATAATAGCGAAGATGAATTTGAAATTTTGGGTGGGAAAGGAGAAAAAAAGGGGCAAGTAATAAAGTGCGATAAAGACCATAGAATAGCGATGGCCTTTGCGAGTATGATAAGTTTAGAAGGTGATTTAGAAATAGATGAGCCAGAAGTGGTGAAGAAGAGTTATCCAGAATTTTGGGAACATCTAAAATGCTATGTAAGAGGGGTTAAAATAGGTGAATAGTTATTCAATTCGGCATTTTTTTCTGGTATATTTGGCTGAAATACAATATTTTGACTGATAAATCGATAAAAAATAATTAAAATATTTGTTTAGGAAAATTTATGTATTACATTTGTACCATAATCGCCTCGGATAATTATTCTTCCCTTTATAGAAAGCATTTAACGAGGTGATAGAGGGTTAGAGAGGGCCAGTATCTTTTTGATACGGCCCTTTTTTCGTTTAAAACAATGGATATTATTGAAAAATGATTACATTGTAAAATGCCGTTCAAGGCAATAAGGAAAATTTAAAAGTTTATGAGAGGATCAAAAAAAACTAAAGGAAAAGGACGAGGAAAGGGAGGAGCGAAGGCAGTAGCATTGACTGATTTAGTATTGAGTTTTTTAAAGGCAAATCCGGGGAAAGCGATGAATGTAACTCAGATTTGCAGTAAGATGGGCATAGTTCCGGATGATAAAGAAAAAGTATTTCAAACTCTTCACCGTTTAGTACTTATAGATGAGGTTGATGAAGTTCAACCAGGAAAATTTAGTGCCAAAAAACCACATGTAGTTTTAGTTGGTAAAGTAGATTATAACTCGAGTGGAAATGCCTATATAGTTTGCGAAGGTCATGATAAAGACGTATTTGTGCATGCTAAACACATGGGCGATGCTTGGCACGGTGATACCGTAGAAGTTGTTTTGTTCCCAAGAAAAGGAGGTAGTCCTGAAGGTTCTATATCTCGAGTTATATCGCGAGGTAAAGAAGATTGGGTCGGAACTGTTTCTGTAAAGGGGAATAGCGTATATGTACATCCAGATAGTAATCGTATTCCATTTAAAATTTTTATTCCTAACGACCTTACTAAAGGCGTAAGTGATAAAATGAAAGTGGTGGCACACATTACAGATTGGCCAATTGGACGCGATGATGATGCTAAAGGTGAAATTTTAAGAGTTCTTGGTCATGCTGGAGAAAATAATGCTGAAATGCACGCTATACTCGAAGAGTATGGATTGCCTTATGAGTTCCCAGAGCAAGTTGAAAAAGATGCTGAAAAAATTTCATTCGACCTTGATCCTAAAGAAATCAAGAAAAGAAGAGATTTTAGAGATGTTCTTACTATTACCATAGACCCAGCTGATGCAAAGGACTTTGACGATGCTCTTTCGTACAAAGAATTGCCAGATGGAAATGTAGAAATTGGGGTACATATAGCCGATGTTTCGTACTACGTAACACCTAAAAATAGATTAGATGTTGAGGCGCAAAAGAGAGCTACTTCGGTTTATTTGGTCGACAGGGTAGTACCTATGTTACCAGAAAAATTGAGCAATGGAGTTTGTTCTTTGCGTCCAAACGAAGATAAATTTACCTTCTCTGCAGTTTTCGTTTTAGATAAAAATGCAAAAGTGTTAAGCGAATGGATTGGTCGCACGGTAATACATAGCGACCGCCGCTTTGCTTATGAAGAAGCTCAAGAAATTATTGAAGGTAAAGAAGATGAACTTGCTGGTCCTATTTTAGAAATGCACCGTTTAGCTCAAATTATGCGTAAAAAACGTTTCGACGCTGGTGCTTTACGTGTAGATCAAGCCGAGGTTAAATTTAAATTAGATGAAAATGGCAAGCCCGTTGATGTATATTTTAAAGTACAACGTGAAGCTAATCAACTCATCGAAGAATTCATGTTACTTGCCAATAGAAAAGTAACAGAATTCGTGTCGAAAATGAAAAAGAAAAAACCTTTTGTTTATCGAATTCACGACACTCCTTCGGAAACAAAATTGCAAGATTTTGTGGATTTTGTGAAAACATTAGGCTATCATTTAGATATTCAAAACCCTAAGAAAATTTCTAAAAATCTAAATGCTTTACTCGACGAAGTAAAAGATAAACCAGAAGGTGATATGATTCGTCAATTGGCTATTCGTTCTATGGCAAAAGCTATTTATAGTACTAAAAATATTGGTCACTACGGCTTAGCATTCGACGATTATACGCACTTTACTTCACCTATACGTCGATACCCTGATATACTGGTACATAGATTGCTTGACGCGTATTTAAATGATCAAGATTATTTGAATGAAGCCGAATTAGAAAAGCTATGTAACCATAGCTCTGAACGTGAAAAATTGGCTTCTGAAGCTGAACGTGCCTCTATTAAATACAAACAAGTTGAGTTTATGCTCGATCGCGTTGGACGTACATACTCTGGTGTTATTACTGGTGTAACCGAATGGGGTATTTATGTCGAAATTGAAGAAACTCGTTGCGAAGGTATGGTACGCATACGCGAAATGCGCGACGATTTCTATTATTTTGATGAAAAGAAAATAAGTATCATCGGAAAATCTCGTAAAAAGGCATACAGACTTGGAGATAAAGTTCATGTTCTCGTTAATAAAGTAGATATGGA
>DATCKI010000012.1:0-2701 GCA_036562365.1 Bacteroidia bacterium
AAACTTTACTTTTTGTAAGCGTTAGCTTTTTCACATTTAATATCTACTAGATGTTGATCACCAGAACAGAATACTGGGTTTCCTGCCCAAGCCTCAACAGAAGTACCACCACGGTATGAGTTATCTTGACGGATTAACAAACGTGCAAATTGACATTTATCTTTGTATTTGAATACTGCAATAATTTGCATTTGACGGTAAGTTAAAGTTTTACCTAAAACACCTACATATTCATACATATTCTCCCAAGATGCTACAGGATAAACATACATTAACTCTCTATCTCTATAGTATGGCATTTCTTCCATTCTCTTTTTAGTTGCAGCAACTAAATCTGCATTAGATGGTTGGTCTTTGAAAGCGGCTACAGGTTTAGGAAGCGAGTTCTTTTCATCTTCTGCTTTCATATATGCATCCATATATTTTACGAAGAATGCTTTACATTTATCCCAAACTTGAGCGTTGGTCATAGCTAAAGCTGCTGCTTCTTTTTCTTTTTTATAGAATAAATTATATGAACCTTTTTCTTGTAATACTTTGTATTGCTCAGGAGTTTTAGCATCCATGATGTAATCTAACTGTGCAATTACAATAATCCCTGGCTCTAATTCAAGAACATATGGGTAGTTAAAGCCCCATCCAGAAGACACAACTTCAGAACCAGCTGGTTTAGAGAAATCTAAAACATTAGTTTCCATTGCATAGTAATCTTGACCTTGACCATAGGTATTTAATACACCGTCAACTAAGTAGTGACCTAATTTAACACTATTGGTAACTGGGAAATAATCTGGAGTTCCTGGTTTTGGAGTATAGGTTAAGGCATAGAAGCTAGAATTTTCAACAGTTCTACGAGAAGTAAAAGTGATGAATAAATCATTTCCTTCATGCAATTCTATTAAGAATTTTTTAGCATAAGTAAATCCATTATCTTTACCTAAACGTACTGGGAATTTAGCGTAATAAACTCCACCCATTTTACGAGAGTCAGACTTAGGAGTTTTATTATCAAGAACAGTACTAGCTGAATCTTTAGCAATATCTTTAGCTAGGCCACCGCTTTTTTCTTTTCCGCCGCCACCGCCTACTTTTTCAGAGAGTTTTCCTAATAAACCTTGAGCATTAACTTGTGTTGGTGCAACAGTTAGGCCCATTGTTAATGCTGCAGTTATAATTAATAGTTTTTTCATAGTATTTGAAATTATTGCCCAAAGTTGCTCTTAATCTCACTATGAATACCCTATTAATTTATGAATCCCCTCCTTTTATTTATAAAACCCTAAATTAATTTTATAACACTATACAAACAGATAATTTCTCTATAAGAGTACGTTACTAATATCAGGAAATTCGCTCTAATACTACAGATAATTTATCAGGAGCTACACTTACTTGGTGCGTACCAATTTTCAAGTAACCTCCTTCAGATTTCACATACTCTGTAACGAAGTTAATGTTAATCAAGTAAGACTTATGGCAACGGTAAAAATTACTATAAATGCCCACTAAATCTTCATAATATTTTAAATTCTTACTTGTAAGTAAATTCTTGCCATCTTTAAAAAAAACATTTGTATATGAGCCTTCTGCTTTAAAGTACAGAATTTCATCAAGCGGCACGAACAGGGTAGATGCATTCGTACCTAAAACTATTTTCTTAGGTTGGTTTGATAAATTATCTTTTAATAATTTATACTTTTTTGAACTATTTCTCTTCTCAAAAAGAGATACAGCTTTAACCAAATCTTCCACATCTATAGGCTTCAATAAATAATCAATAGCAGAAAGTTTAAAGGCTTGAATAGCATATTGATGATATGCAGTCACAAAAATGATAGAAAAGTCTATTTCCTCTTCATTAAAGAACTCCAATAATTCCAGACCACTGTATCCTGGCATTTCTATATCTAAAAATACAAGATCGGGTTTATTTTTACGGATAGACTTGACTCCTGTAGGCAAATCGCCACACATATCAATTATTTCTATATCTGGACAATACTCTTCTACCATACTAGACAGCAAGGTTCTTGCCATCTCTTCATCGTCTATTATTATTGCTTTTGGCATAATTTAAATGGGTATATATAATCTAACTAACGTTCCCAAGGGGTTTCCTTCATTAGATAATTTATCTACATATTCTACAGCAATCTTTGCTTTTCTACCTTCGTTTAATATTTCTAAGCGCTTTTCATTCGCCTGAGTAGAAAAAGATTGATGCTTTTTATTTTTAATTGCATTTAACTCTGCTGACCTTTTTCGTCCTATACCATTATCTTCAATTTCTACTATCAATATATCTTCCTTGCGTGCAAATTTAATATTTATACTTTTTTCACCTTGTTTATGAAGAAGCCCATGCTTAACAGCATTCTCTACATATGGCTGCAGTAACATCGGAGGGAACTCTACTGAATCTTGAACAATATCAGAACTCACTTTTATTTCGTACTCAAAGCTATCAGAAAAACGCATTTTTTCTAAATCTAAGTATAATTTCAACGCCTCTAATTCTTCCCTTAGACTTATATTCTCTCTTTCCGACATTTCTAAAATCAACCTAGTCAATTTCGAAAACTTAGACAAATAATTACTCGCCTTCTTCTTGTCGTTCACAAAAATATAAGCTTGAATTGTATTTAAAGCATTGTAAAAAAAGTGAGGGTTCATTTGAGACTTACAGGAAGCTAAAATTGAC
>DATCKI010000021.1:0-10255 GCA_036562365.1 Bacteroidia bacterium
CTGAATTTTTCAATACTAGTCTTTCTGAAGAAAATCCAAGTCTGTTTGGTGTCGATGAATCTGAATTCGAGATTTCTAAAGAAAGTCCAATGTTCGATGGCCAATATTCTAACCAATGTTATAGCGATAGAATGCAAGAAGCCTACGAGCACTTCGTAAAAAAGAATAATACGAATCCTCTTGCACTTGAAGAGTGGGCTGGAATTATTTTCCATTTACCTTATGCTTTCCATGGAAAAAGAGTTTTTGTTGACTTATTAGTTAACGAATATGTAAAAAATGGAAAAGTTGAAACTCTAGAAAATGCAATGGGAGAAAAGTTTCCGGATGATAAAGCGGCACAAAAAGACTTTATAAAGCGATTCGCAAAATCAGATTTCTATAAAAAAATATTAAAAGAAAAATTAGAACCAGGCTGCAAAGCAAGTAGTGAAATCGGAAATATGTATACAGCTTCCATATTTATGAGTTTAGTTTCTCATTTATATTTTGAAGCAAAAAACAATACACAATTAGAAAATAAAACTCTTGGTTTTATCGCATATGGAAGTGGTTCTAAGTCAAAAATATACTCTGGAACGATTTCACAAAACTGGAAAAATGCAATTTTAAAACTTGAATTGGATAAATATCTTGGTAATAGAAATTCAATTACTTTCGAAGAATACGAAGCTATACATAGAAAAGAAAAGAATGCTCTAAGTAAATCGAAAGGATTTGTTCTGGAATCGATAGAAACAGAAAAAGAGAATTATATAGGAGCACGAAATTATGTTTTAAAGGGGGATTAAGGCATAAAAAAAAGAGCTAAGGAATACTTAGCTCTTTTTGCTTTTTATGTGGATACTTTCTTAATCAGGAATCACTATAATGGTAAATGTTGAAGCCAATAATGAATTAGAACCTCCTATTAATCCATCAGCAGTACCATTCGCATCTTTTATTCTTAAATCAATGGTATGGGTACCTGCAGGTAAAGATTGAGTTCTTTGTACATGGTAACGTGTTAAAATATTACCCAAACCTGTGGTATTAGCAGCTACTACCCTAGCTTGCCCCCCCGCTGCTGTTGAACCATTTACATGGATTGCAAGATCTCCTGCAGCATAAGCTGTTCCAGTAGCCTGGCATTGAAATCCTCCTGAAGAACTTATATAAACTTTTGATGGTTTAGTCAAAGTTATGGTTTGTGTTAAACCAGGTACTACTGTATATGTAGTTATAAATTGTGTAAGATTAAAACTTGTAGAGCTATTTACTTCAAACACTTGTGGTTTAGTCATATCTACACAAGTCCAAGTTGTACCATTATATTGTGCAACCTGACCAGCACTACAACTTAAACCAGCAAATGCAGAAATATTAGCTGGAAGATTCGTAATATCACCCCAAGTTACAGAACCTCCGCCACTTAAACTTCCACACACCCAAGTAGTACCATTAAAAACGGCAACTTGATTAACGCCACATGACAATCCTGCTAAAATATCACTATCACCATCAAGTAAACTAGCAGGCACATTTGTGATATTAGTCCAATCTATACTTCCTACTGTTTTTGCGTGTAAAGCATATGGTACCGATAACAATTGGGTATTAGAAAGCAAGTTATAATTCGTACCACCAGTTGGGTCTACTTCAACCTTTACAAAGTAAAGACCATTTCCCCAATCAATATTGGCAAAGTTACCTGACAATAAACTTCCTCCACCAATCTGTATACTAAAAATACCTGAGGCATTTGTAAGCGCATTATGAGTTTCTGAATATACAGCAGTTCCATTTACGCTATTATGCAAAATACTAATTCGTAAACCTAAAGAGCTATTACTTAAAACATTTCCAGAAGCATCTTTAGCTGCACCTTGAAAATTGAATTTCTCTGGAGATTGTGCAAATAGATTAAGTTGTACCAATGCTAAAGCAATGAGTAATAATTTTTTCATAAGTAATTAAGAGATTATTTGGACTTGATTATTTTATAAGTTTGGATTTGGTTATTAGCTATAAATTGAAGTATATAAACTCCATTCGGTAAGAATTCTAGATTTACTTTGCTAGGGCCTGTATTGTTCGACTCTAACAAATTCTTTCCAGAACTATCGAATAATCGTAGTTTATACTCTTCTGTAAAGGATTTAGGATTCAAATTAATAAAATCCTGCGTTGGGTTGGGATATAATTCCAAATCCCATTTCTCAACTTCATCAACACTTGTAATCTTAATAAATGTCTGATGAAAACCTTCATTTACAGTAAATCCACTGCCGGTTGCCGTTCCAACCACCACTTCCCCAAGTGTCCAATCAATTTGTGTACCAGATACATTTGATTGCCCCCCACTTGAAGCTACTACTTGCCTTTCCATTGACTGCGCAAAACAAAATGCGCTAGAAAGAAGCGAAACAGAAAGAAAAATTTGCTTCATAAGTTATACTTTTTTGCAAGTTATAAAAAAGTATATAAAAGAAAAATCTTAATTAAAATTTTGCCTAAATCCGTTATTCCTTTTCTTTAACCAAAAATAAACAGGGAATCCTGTAAGAATTAAAACGGTTCCAATTAATGCTTCGCGTGGTCTTTCTAATACAGAAATTACGACCAAAACGAAACAAAATGCTACAAAGATTGCAGGTACCCACGGGTATCCAAATACTTTATATGGACGTGGTGTATCTCTTAATTTTCTTCTTAATACAAACACCCCATAAGCACCTAAACCATAGAAAATAAAGGCTGCAAAAATGAGCATATCTGTCAATTGGTCAAAACTTCCACTTAATACTAAAACACTGCTCCATATTCCTTGTATTAATAATGCTTTAGCCGGGGTATGATATTGGGGATGTGTTTCTCCAACGCTTTTAAAGAATAATCCATCTTTGGCCATGGCAAAATAAATACGTGGAGCCCCCATAATGGTTGTATTTGTACTATTAAAAGTACTCATTAAAATGAGTATAAGTATAAACATTACTCCACCTGCACCCAAAAATGTTCTAATAGCTTCTACAGCTGCAATTTTACCTCCAGCATTATGTAAATCAACCAATTCTTGAGGTGTTAATACATACATATACGCAGCATTTACGATAAGATATAATACAATCACGAACATAGTTCCGAATGTCAATGCTCTCGGTATATTTTTATGCGGATTTTTAATTTCACCTCCTAAAAAACCAACGGTATTCCAACCTTCATAGGCCCAGAATGCGCTCATCATTGCTGCAAACATAGCTCCAACAAATCCACTTGAACTTGGGTAGTTATAGTTTTCTATTTCGGTTGTAAGATTTGCAAAATTGCCATCGCTAAAAAAGAAATTTAGTATAATAATAAAAGCTATACAAGAAATTACAGAAATAGATAAAATCTTCAATACTAAACCTCCAAACTTCACCCCCATATAATTTATAAAGGTTAAACCTAGCAACACCGCTATAGTAGCCATTTTCACTCCACTATTTTCGAAAGGTTTAAATACCAGAAATTCTATTTCTTCCAAGGAATGTGGAAGTCGAGGTAAAGCGTAAATTGTATTAAGAGATTCAGCAAACACATAAGCCACTGATGCTCCCGTTGCGGTTTGTACTACGGTCATCATACTCCATCCGTATATAAAAGCGAATGGTTTTCCATACATATGCTTAAAATAAGCGTATTGACCGCCTGGCTCTGCAATTAAGCCAGCCACTTCAGCATTGGTAAGTGCCCCAAGAAGCGAAATTAAACCTGCTAATAACCATGCTACTAAAACCCAAATTGGATCACCTAATTCATTCATCATGGGCGCTACTTTCTTGAAAACGCCGCTACCAATCATGGAACCTACTACTAATAATAGGGCTGAAAAAAGTCCAAATGTTTTTACTAGACCACGGTTATCGCTCATTATCTATCTTGGGTATTATATTTAGTTGCCACAATATTACGGATTATGAGCTAAAATCTTAAACAAGCTTCTTTATTTTTCATCGCTACCCAATTCTTTTGGAGGCATAGTTCTGAAAACATGATCCCAAAACGGACTACTCACTCCAAATGCGCGGTCTTGATATCTAAAATGATGCAAATTATGATGTCGCCAAATTGGCTTTAAAAATGCAAATGGTGGTTTGAATTTATGAATGCTATAATGTATAGAACTGTATAATATATATCCTAAAATTAATCCAGGTGTAAATATAAATGTTAGTCCACCCAGTATTAAATAAAACAAACCAATAAATACAGCTGCTAAAATTATATTTACTAATGGTGGTTGAAATAAACGGTCTTCATCATTAGGATAATGATGATGTACTAAATGTATAGCATAAACAGTGTCTTGCACTTTTTTCTTCTCAGATTCGAAGTGAAATGCAAAACGATGCATTATGTACTCTATGAATGTCCAGCTAAAAACTCCAACAATAAATAGGTACCAATGTTTACTTATATCAAATTGCTCATAGTTATAGCCATAATAAACGACTACAGCAATAATGAGTAAATCAAGTGGTATAATAATTAAGGGCGACGTTCTGGTAAGCAAGTCTAAATACTTATTCTTAAACAACTTTGCAGTACCATTCGGTTCAGGAGTAATTTGTTGTTTCATTCAAATAAAGGTTGAGTTATCTGAATGAAAGATAATAAAAAACAATTACATCCCCAACATTAACACACGATCGAATTCATCTTTAGTTACTGGGCATACACTGAGTCGGCTTTGACGTATAAGTGCCATATTTTGAAGCACTTCATCAGATTTCATTTGTTCTAAAGTGACTGGCTTTTTTAACTTTTTATAAGGTGCAACATCTACTGCAACCCAATTGGTATCATCTGTAGTTGGGTCTTGATAGGCCTCTTTGATTATTTTAGCTATTCCAACCACTTCTTTACCCTCATTACTATGGTAAAACAATGCTAAATCACCTTTCTTCATCGCACGTAAATTATTCCGAGCTTGATAATTACGCACTCCATCCCAGAAAGTTTGTTTATCTTCTACAAACTTGTCCCACGAATATTTAAAAGGTTCAGATTTTATTAACCAGTAATTCATTTTAGTATAAAAACTTTAAAACCATGTTTCTCATTAATTCAGGCTCATCCAAATCAGGAGCATTAATACCTTTGGTATATAAATCAGTTATTCCTAATTCACGTATACAAGCCTTTAATTGTGCTACATTATAATTGCGTAGCAAATCTTGCATATCAGGCTTTTGCATAAAAGAAACTCCAGATGCTGCACATGCATCTTCGAAGCTCTTCTTCCCTACTGCCATTTCATATTTCAATAATAAACCTTTACTAAAAAAGGTATAAAGCGTAGGTATAATCTGCATTATACTTGTATTCTTATTATTCCCCATTTGCAAAGCTATGGCAACAGCTCTTTTTAAATTCTTTGTCGCCAAGGCTTTTTGAAGCTCGAATATATTAAACTCTCTACTTAATCCTATATTATCTAAAACATGTTCATGAGTAATCGGATTTCCTGGACCAACTAAAATGGCTAATTTATCAATCTCATTCACCAATTTGTTTAAGTCGGTCCCAACAAATTCTTTTAAATACTCCGTTGCTTTAGGCTCTATATTAATTTCGTTCGCACGTGCATATTTCTGAATAAATGGCACCAATTCATTCTCGCGCATTTTAGGCGACTCCATATACGCTACTTGATCCGAAGCTATAATGTTCTTCGTAACTTGTAAACGTTTATCTAAGTCTTTATACTTATGAGCTAAAACTAATACCGTAGTGCCAATCGGGTTTTTCATATAAGCTGCTAGCTTATCAAAACCTTTTAACGACTTCGCCTCTTTAACTATAACCACACGCTTTTCAGCCATCATCGGGTATAATTTACACTCCGATAATAAATGATCTATATCTACATCTTGACCATAAACGATGGTTTGATTAAACTCCTTCTCGTCGGGAGTTAAAACTTGTTCTTCTATTTCACGAACTATAGTATCTATAAAATAAGATTCTTCGCCCGCTAAAACATAAACAGACTTAAATTTCTTATTCTTAATTTCACTAAGTAGCGATTCGAACTTTACTTGCATAGCACTACAAATTTGCGCATTTGCTCGCAATTTCCCTATACAAGTTATTAACATTAAAAAAAATCCAAAAGCTAAATAGTAATTTAGGGGCGTAAAGTTTAATCTTACTGCATGTTTAATTCTACTCATAAACCCTTACTACACATATATAGTGCTTCTGCTGGGAGTGGTAAAACCTACACTCTTACTCAGCAATTCCTTAAACTTGCCCTTTTAAACCCTGTAGAAAAACCGTTTCGAATTCTGGCCATTACTTTTACCAATAAGGCAACTACCGAAATGCGTAGTAGAATTATTAATGCTCTAATTCAACTCTCTAAAAATCAAGATTCCCCTTACGTTGATTACCTCACTAAAGAACTTCAAATCTCTGAAGAGGAACTCCGTTTGAGAGCTCAAATCGCTCTAACTGAAATCCTTCACAATTATCATAAATTCGGAATTTCTACTATTGATAAATTCTTTCAGAAAATTCTGAGGTCCTTCGCTCGTGAAATTAAACGGGTGGGCTTTGAAACTGAAATAATTCAAGACGACGCCATTGACTTTATGGTCCATGGATTATTAGACGACCTCACTCAAAATTATAACCTCAAAAATTGGATACTTAGCTTCGCTAAAGAACGAATTCAAGATAAAGCTACTAGTTGGAATTTTAAAGGCGAATTACAAGCTCATGCTAGCAAACTTTTTAGTGAAAAATTTAAAGAACTATCACTCAAATTCCCTGAACCCATCCCCTTGGAAGCTTTCATGGAATTGAAAGATGGACTTAAAAACCTAATTGTTTCAATCGAAGCCGAATTCAATCAAATTATTTTAGAGGCTCGAAAAAACTTTGTGGATTTTGATATTGAAAACTTCCCTCAAAAAAGTCGAAATATCATTACTTCTAAACTTTTAAAAGAGCAAGAATTCCATATTAGTACTCTTTATTTCAAAAAATTAGAAGAAGATACTCAAAATTTCATTGATAAGTATGGGCATAATTTTAAGGGTGATAATGAATTTTATATGCAAAAATTCCAAACAGAATTTGTTGATAAAGCCCTAAAATTCTGCGAAAAACACTCTACTAATTACAATACCGCTGTAACTATTCTTTCTAATCTATACACCCTTGCTATTAGTACTGATCTTCTTAAACATTTAGAAAATTACAGAAACGAGCATAACATACTTTTATTAAGCGATAGTACCGATTTTATCGCGTTAATGACTCAAGATTCAGACACTCCATTTATATACGAAAAAATAGGAAATAAGTACGAACATTATTTGTTAGACGAGTTCCAAGATACCAGTAGTTTACAATGGAATAACTTGGCGCCTTTACTACGTAATAGTCTTGAACAAGGCTTCGAAAATCTAATTGTCGGAGACGCCAAACAAGCTATTTATCGTTTTAGAAATGGAGATAAAAGCTTGCTTCAATACAAAGTTAAAGAGCAATTTGGCGACTATGCCGAAACCCTTTATTTAGATACGAATTATAGAAGTTTAAAGAATATTATCCTTTTTAATAATACAATTTCTTTAATCGCTGCTAAAACTTTAAGTACTGAAATTCATGCCGATAAAGAAGCTTCAGATTGGATGAAAACGGAGATTGATAGAAGTGTTGAATTATTCCAAAACTCGGCTCAGAAATTCACTTCTAAAGAAGGTGGATACGTAGAATTAGACTTCCATGTAACAACTCATGGCGAAGAAGTTGAAGATGATGCGCTAACCCCTGAAGAAATTAATTTCCAAAAAGCAATTGATTATATCCAAGATGCTTTATTGCGTGGTTATAGGCAATCTGATATTTGTATTCTCTCTCGTAAAAAAGATCAATTACAGAAATTTGCTCATTTCATTGCTATACGAAATGAATCAGGTGAACACCCTAAAATTGAAACAGTTTCATCTGAAACTGGCTTACTCACTAGAAGCGCAGCTGTGCGGTGTATTATAGCTTGTTTTAAATATGTAAATAATCCGAAGGATTTAATTAGTCTAATTGAAGTCATTACTACTTGGTACGAGCTTCGTGATTTACCTTTCCAAGCTCATATACTTCAAGAAAAAAATGCTGAACAATTATTACTAGAACTTTTACCAGCCGACTTTAACATTAAAGAAATTTTACATAAGTCTCTTCTCGATGCTTATCACTACTTAATTCATTGTCTTCAACTTAATATTTATCCCAATCATGCTGGTTATTTACACGGTTTAGAAGATCGAATTATTCAATTTATTCAAAAATATAAAACGGGATTATCTGACTTTATTAACGTCTGGAACGAAAACGCCGATAAATACATGCTAAGCGCTTCTGACGATACAAATGGAGTGAAGTTGATGACTATCCATAAATCTAAAGGTCTAGAATTCCCAGTGGTTATTTACCTAGCAAAAGATACCAATGTGGTTTCGAATCATAGAGAAAAAATTTGGGTAAGTACCGAAGAAGGTTTAAGTTCTAAAATGGGAATTTTACACGTTCCAGCAAACAAAGATTTAATTGAAACAGAATTTAGAGCTGCCTACGAAGAAGAATATATTGAAAATATAAACGACGGCTTAAATGCATTTTACGTGGCCATTACTCGTGCAGAAAGAGAACTATATATGCTTTCGGAAATTAAGCTAACGAAAGACATGACCGTTTCAACTAAAAATGCCGTTGATAAATATCTTTATCAAAATCTCTTTTTAGATAAAGTAAACCACTATCCTACTTCTGAATTATTCATTAATCCAGCGAATTATATAGATGGCGACAAACTTATAATTGGAGAAAAAGAAAACTACACTCCAAAAGAAAAAACTAAAAGTAATGTGCAGCTATCTAATTTCTACCAAAGTAACCCGCACAGAAACATTAAAATTAAACCCGCAAGAATACTAACCGAAAAGAAAGAAATTCGTATAGGTATGCTTGCGCACGAACTATTAGCCCTAGTTAAAAATCAGAAGGATATCGACAATTTTATTGAAGAATGGTATATAAATGGAGAAATTATTTCTGAAGAAAAAGAAGATTTAAAAAATTTGCTTGGACAGCTATTCGGGAACATACTAGTTGCAAGCTGGTTTAATACCGAAGCTGAAGTTTTAACTGAAACTCCATTAATATCCCAAAATGGTGCCATTAAAATTCCAGACCGAATTCTTATACATAAAGACCATAATGAAATCATAGATTTCAAAACTGGTAAACCAATGGCCGAACACGAAACACAAATTTCGGAATATGCACAACTTATTTCCGAATTAACAGGTAATCCAAGCAAAGCTTATATTTTGTATTTGAGCGATTTTAGCATACAGGAGGTGAACCATGGAAAATAGTTTTTTAGGACATGTTGCTGAGGAATTATTGGCTAAATACGGGCACGATTTACGCTCTATTTGTATAGTAATGCCTAACCGAAGAGCCGCTCAATTTTTGTATAAAGAATTAGCCAATAGAAATAATAACAAACCCATCTGGGCACCCGTTATAAAAACTTCTGTACAATTACTAAGAGAATATAGCAAGCTTTTAAATGCCGATAGATTAGTTCTTCTTAATGAACTTTTTAAAATACATACAACCATCACAGGACGGGTAGAACCTTTACATAAATTCTTCCCATGGGGCGAAATATTATTAGCCGATTTTAATGATATTGATAAATACCGAGTTCCTGCACAAATTTTGTATACCAACTTAAGTGCCGAAAAAGAAATTACTCTCGATTTTAGCTATTTAACCGAAAAACAATTAGAGGCTATACGTCTTTTTTGGGGCGAATTTGCTGCAAATGAAAAAGATGCCAAAGCTGCATTTACCGAAATTTGGCAAAACCTATTCCCAATTTACGATACTTTTAGAAATACTCTTTTAGAGGCTGGTATAGGCTATGAAGGTATGATTTACCGTGATGCTGCCGATAAAATTGGTAAAAATTGGGTTCAGGGACAGTTTAAAGAATATGTACTCGTTGGTTTTAACCAATTAGATTCATGCGAAAGAGAATTGTTCGATACTATCATTACACGAGAAAATCAGTTTTTATTGGGATTACGACCAACATTACGTAAGTAATCCTAAACATGAAGCTGGACTTTTTGCACGAAGAAATAAGAAATACCACAGTGTAGATAATCTTCAAAATGCTCTTAATGAAAGTAAAGCTAATATTCATTTC
>DATCKI010000023.1:0-9016 GCA_036562365.1 Bacteroidia bacterium
AACTCTAATAAACTCTGTTTTAATAAAGGGAAGCGTGCTGGGGTATTCATAGAAGAAGAAACATCCAATAAAAAGATGATATTGTTTGGTTTATATTCCTCAATTGGCAGTACACTATTGGTCCAGTACGGATCATTATCACTAAGTAAAATTGATGGTTCGCCTATTTGAATAGTATCTAAAATATCATCATAATACTCCATTTCTTCCGCTAAAGTATCTAATGGTAATGGCTTAAATTCGGCTAATTCAACCTCTTTTTCATCTTTGGGGATTTCTTGTAAGTTATTTTGACTAATCTCAACTTGTGCCAAAGGAAGGTTTTCTCGTTTCAAACGATATACTTTTTGAGTACCACCCATTTCAAGAGTTAATCCTTCTTCAATTCCAATATAACCCAAAGCTTTAATCTGAATGCCAAATAGACCAGCCGGAATGCTCATGTTTACTTTTCCACTACTTGGGGTTTTCCAAAATCCTATAGCTTCATTTCTTTGTAAAATCGCTATAGAAACACCTTTAATAGGCTGATTGGTTATATCATCAATTACTTGAATTGTATGATCATATTCCATAGGTTTAGATTCTGGTTTATTCCAAGCCGGACATGCGGTTAACGCATCAAAAGCAAAGCCTTTAATATTGCCTTTCAGATTTATTTGAATAGGCTTCATTTCGCTACTTACATAAATGTCAATATTTTCGCTGAATGCTCCTTTAATATCGGTATAATAGGTGAAAGAAATCTCAACGGTCTCACCAGGTTTTACATATTGGCGTGGGTAATCGTACCAAACTCCTCTGGCAGCACTAACACGTAAAATCGCTATAGATTTATTGGAAATATTGGTAAGTTCAAGAGCAAGATATGGGCTATTCCATAGGTTATGAGAGCCAAAATCTAAAGATTTAGAATTCAGCTTTACACTTTGTGCAAAACAAATATTAGTTGCAAAGAAAAAGGCCGCCAAAGCAGCCTTTAAAAGTAATTTCATATTTTAATAACGATTAAAGTCGGACTATCGATACAAATTTCAGTTTTTTTAAATTAATTTCCATTTAAAAGATTCACAAAACCGAAATATTGATATTCTTTTCCGTATTTATCTACCACGAACATTCTATAAACGTAAGTGTCAGACTTTAATTCTTTACCGTTTCTGTGTTTACCATCCCATAAATAACTATCCATTTCGCTATTTGCTTCGAAGATTTTCTCGCCCCAACGGTCGAAAATGAAGTACTCAACATAATTAATATTTTCTCCTGATGGTCCCCATAATTCATTTAAACCATCTCTATCAGGGGTAAAGGTATTAGGGATATAGAAGGTGTGTTCTCCTTCGACCACCACCACTTTTTCAACGGTATCGCGGCAACCATGCTCATTACTTACATAAAGATAGCAAGTGTATTCGCCTGGTAATGTAAAAGTATGGGTGAAGTCTGGGGTATTATATCCAGCTCCATCAAGTTCATATTGCCATAAACTTACGTCTGAAGAAGAGTTATTAATAAAGCTTCCCGTTGGATTTACTTCAGTAATTGGGTTTGGATTCCACCAAAAATCGGCATGAGGTTTAGGCTGAACTACAACTACTTTACTTATGGTATCGTAACAATTCGGATTATCTGTACCTACTACTAAAGTAATGTTATAACTACCAGCAGTTGAAATAGTGTGTACCCAATCGTCGATACTAGATAAAGGCGTGCCATTTTCATCAAAATAATTCCAAGAATTTATAGTACCATGATTAGTAGTTGAATTATCTGTATAGAAGATAGTAGCAGGCTCACAATAGTTAGGAGATGTAAAATTAAAGTCGGCAGTTGGAGGATAATAAACGGACACACTAATAGTATCAGAAGCTGTTCTTCCACAGCTATCTGTGGCGGTAACGTAATAAGTAGAAGTAACACTTGGAGTAACGCTGATATTATCAGTAGTTTCTCCGGTGCTCCACAAATAAGTATAACCCCCAACTCCTGCACTTGCTGTTGCTTGTAAATTTTGAGTTACAATAGGGCAACCTGTTGAAATATCAGAACCAGCATTAACCGAAATTGGTTCAACATCTCTAATATCTATTCTTATACTGTCTTTAATAACTGCACCAGTACAAAGAGAGTCGATAGTTACAAGATAGATATACTCATTACCTTCTGTAATCATATCGTAGATAGCGCTAAAGCTAAGAGTATCTACGGTTTGCCCAGCAGCAAAGTTCACCACATTATCGTATGTAAAGTCGGCACCTTCAGTAGCGGTACCAGAGCCCACATAAATAGTGTAGGACTTAGCCAAATTGGTTAATTGATTTCGTGAAACTCCAAACAATACCTCTCCACACGATTCATTAGCAGTAGTAATTCCAATCGGGAAAATATCCAAACCGGCATAAGGGTTATCCTTGAGGTCAGCGAAGAGCGTATCATATACGGTGACTCCACAGAGATCCGTGACGCCGAGTACAAATGTCATATCATTCGGCAAGGCATAATTGACTATAGCCGGACTAGTAGAGGCTCCATTATTCCAATCGTAGGTATAAGGGGCCACCCCACCACTTACCGTAGGTAAAATATTAATAGTGTTACAAGTAGCAAGGTCTGGGCCAATATCTACCGTTAAAGGATTTACATTTTGAATAACGAAATTAATAGTATTTGTAATGTAAGAGTTAACAGAACCACAAACAAAACTATCTGTGATAGCAATAGTAAGAGTGCTATTACTATTACTTGCTTGGTTTAATAGAGCTTGAATATTGAAAGTTGCAGAAGAGTCGCCTGGATTAAAGGTAACGGTTAAAGGCACACCGGTATAATCGACGCCGTCGACAGCAGTACCAGAAACGCTTAGGTTATAGGTTCTAAGAGAATCTAAGTCGAAGTTTCTGGTCACAGTAACTAAAGCATTGGTACAACCTTCATATAAAAGAGTATCCACATTACCCACAAGACCACCACCAAGCAATGGACTAGACTCAAACAATAATTGCGGACTAACGAAAGAGTTTTCTTCAAGGAAAACCCAAGAGTCATAAACAGAGTCTCCACCATCGGCAATCCCTAATTTAATGGTATAGGTTTGACAACGTACTACAGGAGCAATTGCTGTTAATTGCACGGTAAATGCGTCACAAGCAATACCAGAAGGAGCTCCACAAGAGTTATCAATAAAATATGGACAACCTGGATATACTGCTGGATTACAAGGACCTGTACATCCAAAAGAGTACCCATTATTAACCGTATTGATAGAAACAGGGGTAGTAGTACCTGGCAAAAGCGCAATATTGTAATCTACATAATTACCTCCAGCAGGATTAGGGCCAGAAAGTAAGAATGCGAATACGTCATTTACAGAACCACCAACGAAATCGTTATACTCTTCAGAACCGAAAACATAATTAAACTTTAGAGTATCACCTAGGGGGATGAAATCGAATTGAAGTATAGCTGCGTCATTTGTAGGAACGCCAGAAATCGCACTTAAAGTAGGATTACCTGGAGTACCATTAGAAGTTGAGCAGAAGTTAGATGGTGCACCATTCAAAAGTGGGTTACTAGCATTTCCTGTAGAAATAATTAATCCTGATTGAATAGGTAAATTCGTACCTGTTGCAGTAAATTGGGCTAAAGCATTAGCAGAACCAGTATATACTACATTGCTAGCATTTACTCCGCCACCAATAAGTACATTACTTACAGCTTGGTTAGGTGTAACCGGCGTTGTAATAACTTGTGATGAAAGCTCCTTAGAAAAGAGTAGGAGTACGGCGCTAACACAGAGAGATTTCAGAAGGGGTTTGGCTATTTGTGTTCTCATACAATACAAATATAAATATAAATGTTAACATATGCTAAATTTTAACACTTCCCCCTCATACAAATTTAGCAACTAGGCAAATATATCGAAATGAAAAAATAAAGATTATTCCTCATCTACAAAGAAAACATCGAGGTCCATAGCCACAGCCACGAGATTATTATTGGCATCATAACCAAAATAGCAGGCATAGTTACCTTCACCGTATCCACTAGAGAAAACGGCAATATTTTCAGACTCGTTCATAGAAGCAAGTGCCCAATCACCACCATTTTCGTTAAGTAAAGGTCCAATAAAAGGGCTTTCATTAATATCGTCATCCGCATCAGGTTTAGCGTCTTCTTTTTCTAAGAAAGATTTAGAGAAGCTAGGGTCAATGAAGCAAGCCAAACCACTTTCAACTGGGAATCCAAGGATAAAACCTTCTTCAACCTCAGATTCAGAAATTGATTCACCAGGCACAGTAGCCATTTTCCAATTAAGTTCTTCATTAGATTTATGGAACCAAACCACGGCCATACCAACCAAGTCTGTATCTTCTTCTAGGTATAATTCAACAGGGAAGCTTCCGTTAGGGACTTCCGTTTCGAAAGGAACAAAATAACTTTCAACGAGAGGATCGCAAGCACAAATTCGCCCACTTTTAATATTTAATTTTCCTAGTTTAACAATTTGAGAGACACCAGTTTTGTTAATAATAACTTGATTTAAAGCTTGCATAAAAAGATAAAATTATGGTATAAATATAAGGGAAATACACAAATACCTGTTAATTTGCACGACAAATGAAAAGGCTAGACAAATATTATTTAGCTGTAGAGGGTAATATAGGAGCTGGGAAAAGCACCTTAACCAGATTATGGGCAGAGAAGTTTCAGGCAAGATCTGTATACGAAAACTTTGCCGACAATCCGTATTTACCAGAATTCTATAAAAATCCAGAGTCTTTAGCCTTTCAATTAGAGATTTCCTTTTTAGCCGAAAGGTTTTCGCAATTAAAGAGAGAAACAGAAACTCCAAATTTATTTCAACCGAATATAGTATCGGATTATTTATTTGCGAAGTCGTTCATATTTGCAAGAAATAATTTAAATGAAGGAGAGTTTTCATTATTTCGTAAAGTGTTCGACATCATGCATAGTGTTTTACCTATGCCTAATTTAATAGTTTACATACATAGAGATGTAGAGCATTTAAAAAACAATATAAAAAAACGGGGAAGAGAATACGAGCAAGAGATAACAAATTCCTATCTAAAAAACATAGAATCAGGCTATTTTGAATATTTTAGGACTATATTAAATGTACCCATTTTAGTAATAAATGCAGAAGATATAGATTTTGAAAACAATCCACATGTATTTGAAGCAATGCACCGTTTTATCTTTGAAAATGAGCATCAAAAGGGCATAAATACTGTGGAATTATTCCACTTAATTTAAATAATTTTAAATAAAAGCGGATTAACTAGGACATTTATTTGATTAAATGTTAGGAATTCATTTATTTTGGGGTAATTATTTATAGAAAATAAAGCGAGTGTTTATGAAATTAAAAAGTACTTTATTTCCGGTGTCGTGTTCAGTGGTATTGCTAGCGGCATGTTCTAAGTTCAACTTAGATAAGGTAACTTATAAAGTTACTCCGGATCCGTTAGAATACAAGAACGACAGTGTTGCGTTCAAAGTATCGGGAGAATATCCAAAGAAAGCTATTCCTAAGAATGGACGTGCAACACTTACACCAGTATTTGAATTTAATGGCCAAACAGTAGAAGGAAAACCTCTATTAGTTAAAGGTGTTAAAAACAAAGGTGAAGGTATTGTTTTAGACAAAACTGGCGGAAGCTTCTCTCATTCAGGTGTTGTTCAGTATGCAGCAGGAATGGAACACGCAGAAATGCATGTTAAAGCAGTAGGTTTTATTAAAGATAAAACTACTGAGAAATTCAATGCTAAAACTGAAAAACCAATTGATTGGGGTGTTAGTATTACTCCACTTTTAGTAGTAAAAGAAACTGCTGGTTCTGTTGGTAAACACAACTATGGTCCAGTGAATGTTACACACAACGCTTCAGTATATTTCGCTTATAATAGCAAAACTGTTCGTCCGTCTGAATTAAACAGCGACGATATCAAAGCTTTCCGCGAATTCGTTAAATTACATAGCGGAAACGGTAGTACTTTCAAAAAAACAGATGTAGTTGGTTGGGCTTCTCCTGAAGGATCTGACGAATACAACCAAAAATTATCTGGTGAGCGTGCTACTCAAACTAAATCTGTAGTTCAAAAAGAACTTAAAAAATTAAATAAAGTTCTTGCTGAAAATAGCGAATTTGTTAGCAGTGAAGGTAAAGGACGCGACGTAGCTGGTTTTGAAGCTCGTGTTAAAGAGAAAAATGGTAACAGCCAAGTTGCTCAAATCGTTAAAACTGGTGTAAGCCGTAACGAACTTCAAAAACAATTAAAATCTATCGGTGGTGAAAGCATCAGTGCTGTAGAAGCTGACCTTTTAGCTCCTCTTCGTCGTGCTGAAATTTTAACTACTGTTACTCTTCGCGAAAAAACAGCTGAAGAAATCAAAACTAAAGCAGTAAACACTCCAGATTCTTTAACTCTTGAAGAAAAACTTTACGCTGCTCAAAATTTAATTACTGACGAAAACCAACGTTTAGCTATTTATCAAAATGCTCAAAAATCTAATCCTGAAGACTGGAGAGCATACAACAACGCTGGTGTAGCTTATGCAGCTATGGATAAATGGAACGAAGCTGAAATCGAATTCCGTAAAGCTGAAAAAATCGCACCAAACGAAAAAACTGTATTAGCTAACTTAGGTAAATATTTTTACCAAAAAGGCGAAACTGCTAAAGCTGAAGAATACTTCAAAAAAGCAGCTGGATACGAAGATGCTGACCACGCTTTAGGTTCTTTATACATCCTTCAAGGTAAATACTCTGAAGCCGTTTCTTTATACGGAAGCACTAAATCTTTCAACGCTGCCTTAGCTAAATGTTTAGCTGGTAACCCTGGTGAAGTTGCTCCTACTATCGACGGTTCTGATGACCAAGAGAAAGCGCTTTCTTACTACTTAAAAGCTATCGCTTCTGCTCGTTTAACTAACAAAGCAAGCGTACTTTCTAACTTAAAAGAAGCGTTCACTCGCGACAATTCTTTAAAAGCTAAAGCTGCTAAAGATGTTGAATTCCAAAAATATTTCGAAGATTCAGATTTCAAATCTGCTGTTAACTAATCTTCGATTTACTTAATAATTAAAAAGGCGACTCTAACGGGTCGCCTTTTTCTTTTCCATATGTTTTCATTCCCTCTTCTATTAAACGCTTTAAACAAGTTTAAATGGCTCTAATTTTAATATTATATAACAATCCCACCACTACGAATTTCAATCCATAAATAAAGCCTCTATGGTATAATAAGAAATGGAAAATATAATAGAGAATTAATTAAGTCCAGGGTTTTGAGTAATGTATATTGAATGGAAGTCGTCTAAAAGGATTTTACATATGAAAGAAAGAACCTAAAACAAAAAAACCGTCTTCCATAAGAAGACGGTTTCATTATTTATGGTAAAACCTTAATTACAGTTGGCCTGCTTTAAGTTTTTTCACACTTTCAATTAAACGAGGAACTACTTCAAAAGCGTCACCTACTATACCGTAATCAGCAGCTTTAAAGAAAGGAGCTTCCGCATCTTTATTAATAACTACAATTACTTTACTTTGGTTAACACCAGCTAAGTGTTGAATAGCACCAGAAATACCAACAGCAATGTAAAGGTTCGGACGTACAGTAATACCAGTTTGTCCAACATGCTCGTGGTGAGGTCTCCATCCAATATCAGATACCGGACGAGAACAAGCTGTAGCAGCACCTAATTCTTTAGCTAACTCTTCGATCATTCCCCAGTTTTCAGGACCTTTTAATCCACGACCAGCAGAAACAACTAATTCAGCTTCAGGAAGAGGAATTTCGCCTTCTTGTTTCTTAACTTCAACTTGTTTAACTTTAGACGTACCTAATGCTGGAGCAAAAGCCTCAACAGTAGCAGTACCACCTACTTTAACTAAACCAGTTGCGTTAGGTGAGAATGCGATAATTTTATATTCAGTAGCTAATTCTACATGAGCAATAGCTTTACCAGAGAATACATTTTTCTTAACGATAAATGTAGAACCATTTACTTCTGGGTAAGCAATAGCACCAGAGACCAAACCTGCTTGTAAACGAGCAGCTAAGCGAGATGCGATTGATTTACCTGTAGCATCGAATGGGAAGATAATCGTCTTAGCACCTACTTTATCAGCAGCAGCTTTAACTCCATCTAAAATTCCTACTACATCTGCTTCTTGAGCAACATGTAATACAGTGCTTGCACCATATTCACCTAAAGACGCTAATTCGCTAGCATCAACAGCTCCAAATACGATTGCAGTAACAGTTCCGCCTACTTTATCGGCAGTATTTTTTGCGTATGAAACGCCTTCGAAACCGGCTTTTTTAATTTTTCCGTTTGCGCTTTCTACAAATGCTAAAACTGACATAATTCTATACTTGTATTTACAATAATCAATAATTAAATAACTTTTGCTTCTGTGTGAAGTAATTTCACTAGTTCATCTGTGTTTTCAGGAGCAATCATTTTAACACCAGCTTTAGCAGCAGGTAATTCAAATTTCACTACTTTCACTTTAGGTTGTCCAGCTGCTTCAACTACAGTAATAGGTTTAGTACGAGCTGCCATAATACCTTTCATGTTAGGGATACGTTGCTCAGCCATTCCTTTAGCAGCTGATAATACAACAGGTAATTCCACTTCATAAACATATGTAGCCCCACCTGTTTCGCTTTCAACACGTGCAGTACGACCATTAATATCTAATTTATTAGCAGGATTAATGAATTCATAACCCATTAATTCTGCAATCATACCACCAACTTCAGAGTTGTTATGGTCAATGGTTTCTTTACCAGTTAAAATTAAATCGAAGTTTTGCGTTTTTGCATAGTCTGCAATAGCAGCCGCAACAGAATATGAATCTGCAGGATCGAAGTTAATACGCACAGCATTATCAGCACCTACGGCTAATGCTTTACGAATAATTGCATCGTCTTCTGCTGTACCAACAGTTACAATAGTAACATTACCTGTACCTAAAGATTC
>DATCKI010000037.1:0-6672 GCA_036562365.1 Bacteroidia bacterium
GAACTATACTTGGGCTCAACACGGTTCATCTGGAACTTATTTTGGAACTCAATCTCAAGGAGTAGATGGAACTGTATTCACTGGAAACGTTAAAGATGATGCCATTGCTGGTACAATTGGTGGTGGAAGATCTAATTACGAGATTGCTTATTCTAAACCTTCTAGCTCAAAACCTGGTACTGTAAGTGAATTCGATTTAGGTAATACTAAACCCAATAGCGGTAGAAATCCAGTTTATAATAGTGATGTGTCTAGTGGTAATACAAGCTTAAATGGCAATGTAGGAACTGTTGTTGGTACAACTCCAACCACTAGTGGTCGTGGAAATGTTTCTAATGTAGATGCATCTAATAAACCTTCTACATCAGGTCGTGTTTATGAAAATAGCTCTACATCTACAGTACAACCAGTAAGCGGAAGAGGAAATTATAACAATTCTTCAGAAAATTATCAAAATAATAATACGAGCAATAGAGGTGTAAGTAATTCAGGAAGCACTACTGTACCTTCAACATCTGGTCGTGGAAGTATAAACAATAGCAATATACGAACTAGTCCAAGTACTCAACCAAGTCAAGGACGTGGAAATAACAGTTATAACAATAATAGTTATCAATCATCTCCATCACGCGGGATGAACTATAGCAATAGCTATCAACAAAGTGCACCAAGTAGAAGTAACTCTCCATCGTCTGGATTCAATAATAGTTCAAATATGAATTCAGCACCAAGTAGAAGCTATAGTGCACCAAGTACTCCAAGTTCATCAGGGTCGTTCGGAAGAGGCTCAAGCCCAAGTTCGTCACCTTCGAGCGGAGGACGCAGATAAAAACT
Source organism: Bacteroidia bacterium (assembly GCA_036562365.1). Taxonomy (GTDB): domain Bacteria; phylum Bacteroidota; class Bacteroidia; order CAIKAF01; family CAIKAF01; genus JACVCJ01. Next base: position 835 of record DATCKI010000037.1, read on the forward strand.
TTCATTCAAAAGGGCACTAGTTGCCCTTTTTTTTAGTATTTATGTAATCGGTATGTGGAAGAAATTAGCATTGTTTAGTCTAATCGTTTCGCCCTTAATGTTGTTTGGACAAAACGATCAAGATGCCATTAGATATGGTATAGTAAAACCTCATGGAACGTCTAGAGCTCAATCTTTAGGAGGAGCAATTAATGCATTAGGGGCCGATTTGTCAAATGCCTCGGGCAATGTAGCAGGTTTAGGTGTGTTTAGAAAAAGTCAGGCTTCCTTCACCTTTGATGTTAGTATTTCGCCTACAAAATCTAATTTTTTAGGCTCCATAAATAAAGATACGAAAACCACTGCAGGTATTGGAAACGGTGGGTTTATGTATTCAATTCGACATGGAGATGAGAAGAAAACTAAAGGTATGCTCTTCTCTAATATTTATGTGGGATATAATAAGCTGAATAACTTTAATAAACGTGTATTGTCGTCTGGGATTAATAGCGAATCTTCTTTCTTAGAACCTTGGTTACAAAATGTAAATTCGGGTTATGGAAGCAATTTTTATGAAGGTTTAGCTGTAAATAGTGAATTATTATTTCAACCAGATCCTGGAAGTCCTTTTATGGCATTCGATTTACCTTGGCCCAATTTCGAAAAACAACAAACTAAAGAAACATTAGGAAAGGGTTCTTTGGGTGAAGTGAATTTTGCATATGCCGGTAATGTATCGAATAAATTATTTTTTGGAGCTAGTTTTAATATTAATACATTAAATTATAAAGAAACTAGTATTTATACTGAATCTGAAGTTGGAAATAATGATTTAGTTCCAGAGTTTAATTATTTTACTTTTGAAGAAGCATTTAGTACCAAAGGTACTGGTTATAATTTGAAGTTTGGGGTTATATATAGGCCAGTAGATTTAGTTCGATTTGGTCTGAGTTTCCATACTCCAACTTGGTTTACTATGACCGATAAGTTTAAGAATAAAATGCTTGCTTATTACGACAATGGAAATAAAGTTGAGGCAGAATCACCTGATGGATTTTATCGTTATAGATATGTAGCTCCACTGAAAGTTAATGCTTCTGTAGCATTTGTTATTGGGCGTAAAGCTTCTATTGGTGGGGAATACGAATATTCGCCAACGAATATGACTAAATTTAAAGAATATAATGGAAGTATAATGCCATTAACCGAAACGCTAAAAAGCTTTTTACAAACTGTTCATACTGTGCGTTTAGGTGGAGAATATAAAGTTGGTCTTGCTGGTTTTAGAGCAGGTGTGTTTTATGGAACTAGTTTAACGCAAAAAGCTTTAAATAATCCTATGTCGGTTTTGGGGATTTCAGCAGGAGTAGGCTTTAAACTACCAAGTGGTTTCTATTTAGATTTTGCCTATCAATATATGCAGTCTAAATATAACTTCTATTTATATAGATCCGATCTTGTAGATGCTACCTATAATAGCCAGCAATGGCATACACCATCGCTGACTTTAGGTGTAGCTTTCTAGTCTATTTTGAATTCCATTTTAACGGTAATACTTGCTGTTTTTTCTTTACTCGAAGTGTTGAAGGTTCCACCCCAACTATAGTCTTCATTCGAGTCTTTACCGGTAATTTGGAATATGCCCATGTTAGCTTTTTTCAATCCTTTAAGCTTTTCACCACTGCTTGTTGCAATGCTTTCAGCACGTTTTTTACCATCTTCTGAAGCGCGTTTTAAAAGATCATGCTTTAAATCGCCAAGTTTAGTATAGTAATAAGATGGAGAATAAGAATTGATATTAATATCTTGGTCTAAAAGCTCTGTAACTTTTTTTGATATTACTTCAACTTTCTCTAGGTCTGTACTTCTAATGGTAATTCTTTGAGATAATTCATATCCAAGGAATTGACGTCCATCATTCGTATAATTATACAATTCATCAGTATTAACTGCGCTAACATTAATTTCAGATTCAAGAATGCCGTTTTTGTTTAAGTAATCAAGTACATTTTTTTCATCTTTTTTTAAGGCCGCATAAGCTTCTTTAATAGTCATGGCTTTACGACTATAATTAAGATCCCAAACTATTAAATCACTTACGAAATTTTCTTCGGCAAGTCCAGTTACTGTAATTATTTCATTGTTTTTATATCTGTATGAATAATTACTACCGATGATGTAAGAACCAATTACAAATGCAATTGCTGGAATAGCTACTAAGAAGGTTTGTTTCATTTTACGTATTATTTTAAGCTGCAAGTATAGCCACAAAACGAATTGGAAAACTAAATATTATACAAACCCCTTAATTAAACTTACCAAAACCTTTAGTTATTGGATGAAATTTGAATATTTATATCTTTATCAAGTTTTCGTTTAATTATGCTTTTTGATATTTATAATGCCTTATTGCCTAAACAGCGATTTAGTTTAACGCTTATTTTAGCAATAACTCAATTGCTTTTGATAATAATTTTTATATCTAATATTATCGATGTAAAGAATAATTATAAAGAAACCATAGGTTTTGAAGAAGTTATTTTATTGCAATCATACTGTAATTGCTATGATCCATATAATGATGAATGGAAACGATTACCTATAACTAGTGATTGGTATAGGTTAGGTAAAAGTACTAATGACTTCCTGATAAGTGAAAAATATGAAGTAATAAAAGGTGGATTTTTAAACTATTATTTCGGAATGATTTTGATATTTATAATAGTGTCCTTTTTTGCATTTATAGTTCCAATTATTGTTTATTACATTATTTATATTCCGATGTAATAGAATCATTTGAAATGATTTTCATTAAAAGTTCTTCGTTATCTACGTCTAAATTAGCTAATTGAAAGCTGGCAGCTTCCGCTAATTTATGATTAGGAAATTTAATTAAGAACTCTTCATATAATGGTCTGCTAGACTCCTTCAAACCTTTCATTTCAGAAATTAAAAAAGCCTTTTTAAATAGAGCTTCAGCAGAAAGAGGATGACGTACGTATGTATTTCTAAGCACATCCCATTCTTCAATTGCTTTGTCGTAGTCACCCAACATGGTATAGGTTTCGGCAATTAATTTTTGAAAGTGAACCTTATTGGTGTCTTCGTTTTTTTGGTTTATAAATGCTTTTGCATCTAAAATAAATTGTTTAGCAGCTGTGGTATCAGATGCTAAATTGTCGGAAACAACTTTGAATTCAGCTTTTAATTCGTCTTTAGATTTTACTTTGTTTCCGCAAGAAAACAATACTAAAATACAGGTAATTAGAACTAAGTGAATTCGAGTCATAACTATTTTAATTTAGGGAAACGCATTTTATAATCTGTACGAACTTTACCTCTGGTAATATCGTTAAGTTTTCCTTGTAAAAGCTTACGTTTTAATGGGTTTAATTTGTCGATGAATAAGATTCCTTCTAAGTGATCGTATTCGTGTTGAATAATACGAGCTTTTAAGCCATCATATTCTTCGGTATGTTGAACCCAATTTTCGTCGTAATAAGTTATAGTAAGTTTTTTGTGACGTTCAACATCTTCACGGATTTTAGGAATACTTAAGCAACCTTCATTAAACGCCCATTTTTCACCTTCTTCATGCGTAATTATAGGGTTAATAAAGGCTTTTTTAAAGTTAACCATAGTTTCATCATCTTCGGCAAAAGGCTCGCCATCAACCACAAAAACGCGGATGCTTTTTCCAACTTGTGGCGCAGCTAAACCTACACCTGATGAAGCATACATGGTGTCGAACATGTTTGCTATAAACTTATCTAATTCAGGATAATCCTTATCTATTTCTTGTGCTTTTTTACGTAATACGGGATCTCCGTATGCAACTATTGAATAAACCATACTGCAAAGGTATAAATTTCATCGGTATCAAATACCCGATTCTCTATATGTTCTACTATCTAAAAATGATTGTAATATTATGGCCGCACTTATTTGGTCAGTATTGCCTTTTTCTTGTCTATCTTTTTTACTCGCTCCAGATTGTATTAACGCTTGTTGCGCCAAAACACTTGTGTAACGCTCATCAGTCCTAAAAATTTTAATGTTTGGAAACTCTGCTTCGAATTTTCTGATAAAGCCAATTATATGCTGTTCTACCATAGAAGCCGTACCATCTTTTTGTTTAGGTTGCCCCACTGTTATGGCATCCACTTGTTCTTTTTTAATATAATCTTTTAAAAAGTTTAACAATTCGGATGTATGTATGGTAGTTAATGGAGAAGCTATTATTCGCAAACTATCAGTAGCTGCTATGCCACAACGTTTGGTGCCGTAATCTATGCCTATAATTCTGCCCATTACCAACTTATAATTAATGGTGAAAAATGCTCCGAAAACAAAATAGTTTGATTGTTGAGTGTTACTCTTATTATTATCTTTTCTGTTTTCGTTAATTCATATGTATATCCATTATCCGATTTGTACGACTTTATCATGCCTTTAAATTCTAACTCAGATCCTTCTTTACTCTTCGAAATTACTCTCCATAAACCATCAAAAGTTTGTTTGGTATAGAGATATGGATTTTTAGTGTTCTCGGCATAATAGTCGGCTTTAGATTCGCTTATATATGCTGTTTTGTTGCTACGTATATGGAATACTATATCGACTTTATGCGTTTCTTTTGGTATGAATTCCTCTTTGGCCTCTTTTATATCTATTAAGTTTTTAGGATATACATTCCATTCTTTTACATACCGTTGTCTGTTATCAACCATTTTCTCTAGTGAGGTATTGATAATGCTATCTTTTAATTGGGTTTGATAAAATTCACTACTGTCGGTATGTATGATGAATGGCTTACTTCCATCAAAAAATATAATTTCAGCAATGGTAGGGAAGAGTTTATTGTGAGTACTATTTATACTTAATTCAAAGTTTTTACCTTTCATTGCTTTTTGAAGAGGTACTTCTATATTGCGCTCTTTTTCGTCTAGGAAATACATAGGTAATTTCCGGTTTCTTAGTCCAATAGTAAACGATTGTATATTCGTTTCATTTTCTGTTTGTAATGGGAAAATGACTTTGGTAATCATTTGATCTTCAGGAAAACTAAATAGAATGGTATGTGGGTCTGAAATCGATTGCCATTCAGTATTTAAATTTCCATCGAATAATAAGTCTAGACTGTAAAATTCTTTTGGATTTTGGGTAGAAATACAGTTTACAAAGGCCTTAACTTTTGGGATATTTTTGAAAGGGATTTTTTTATTCTCTTTATCGAAGAACATTATTTCAGCTATAGCTGCTGATTTGCTTGAATAAGTGCTAATAATATTTTGTTTGGTAATTTCAACGGCACTTAAGCTATCGTTTTTAAGAGGAATTTCTGCCGTATTAATTCCTGGAGTTTCGTTTATTTCAATGCGAATTTTCTGAGTAAATCGATTTAAAAAAACTTTTTGGTTTGCCGAAAAGGTGCCTATAAGGGTATCGTTAAGGTAAACGTTGTAACTTTTTACTTGAGCGTGGTAAATTTGATCGGAAAATACAATATTGAAGCTAGATACAAATTGATTTTCCCAAACCCATTCTAAGAATTCGCCAGTAATATTACCAGGAACAGTTTCCCAATATGTGTCTAAATCTCCATCTAAAGCATTTTCAGCTGCATATTTTTCGTATGGAATCTTCGTAGAACTTGCTCTAAAATACAGCGGATATAAATTGGTATCAGGTTTAAACTCAGGCAGAGTAAGGTATTCCATGCCTTCGAGCTCTTGATTTATCTCTTTGTTATTTCCACAACTTGTAATTAAAAGTAGGCTTAGTAAAACTAAGCAAAACATATAAAAACAGTGTTTTTTCCCTTTTTTCATAGTTAAATATCAAGCAAAAATATATTCA
>DATCKI010000063.1:0-7319 GCA_036562365.1 Bacteroidia bacterium
AGGTGGTCGTACCTATACAGTTGCATTCGATAATACCAATTTTGATGCTCAAAAAATTGCTGAAGCTGTTGCTTTAGAATTTGAAGGTAATGAGCCTCAAGTAAAATTATTTGGTGGTAACGATCGCGTTAAAATCATTTCTAAATACAAAAATGAAAACACGAATCCAGCTGAAGAAGAAGCATTAAAAGAGCGTTTATATAACGCTGTTAAGCCTTTCTTTAATGATGCTCCAGATTTCGATGTGTTCAAAAATGAAGGTAATGGAATTGGTTTAACAGGTGCTGAGAAAGTGGGTCCTAGTATTGCTGGTGATACTCGTCAACAATCTATCTTCGCTGTATTGGCTTCACTTATCATCATGTTTATTTACATTATGATTCGATTCAAAGGTCCAAGCTTCGGTGTAGGTGCTACAGCTGGATTGATTCATAACGTAATAGTGGTATTAGGAGTATTCTCATTATTTAATGGAATCTTACCATTTGCATTAGAAGTTGACCAAGCAATTATTGCGGCAGTTCTTACCGTAATTGGTTATTCAATTAACGATACCGTGGTTGTATTCGACCGTGTACGTGAGTTCTTAAATCTACGTACAAACGGAACTTTTGCTGAAATTGTAAATAAAGCATTGAATACAACTTTATCACGTACAATCAATACTTCATTTACTACTTTAATTGTACTTGTAGTAATCTTCTTATTCGGTGGACCAGCTATTAAGAGCATGAGTTTTGCCTTATTAATTGGTATTGCCGTGGGTACATATACTTCAGTATGTTTGGCTGCACCAATTGCATCTGATTTATTGAAGAAGAAAAAAAATAATTAAGTTGAGTTTTTAAAATACAACTTGTAACTTTGAGGTCCCGATTCTTCGGGGCCTTTTTTTTTACTTAATACATATCAAATGGTTCCATTTTTTCTTAATATAGGTGGCGGAGAATTCATGGTGATTTTACTGTTTATTCTCATATTTTTTGGCAGTAAAAGATTACCAGAACTGGCTCGGTCGTTAGGGAAAGGAATGCGTCAAATTAAAGATGCATCAGAGTCGCTAAAAGGAGAAATGATGGGGAGCGTTCGAGATGTAGAACGCGAAATTTACGAAAATCGGAGATCGTTCACCAAAGAAATAGACGAGACAATAAAGAAAATTGAAAGCGACGAAAAAGGGCCTGAAAAAGAATAGTTCATTTTTTTTCGGATTTTTTTTTCTAATAATGTTAATTATTATTAACTTCGCTAAACGTGTATTTAATTTTGATTATTCCAAAACTATGATATCATTGAAAAACAATGCCTTAGCCCTGGTTGTTTTTGCAGGAACCGCGTTTGGAGCCTCTGCTCAGTGTGATTCTAAACTAACCGCTGAAGCTGATAAGCAATTTAAACAAGGTTTTTATTACCGTGCAATAGAATTTTATGATAAAGCCTTAGGTAAAGCGAAAGACAAGTCTGAAAAAGCTTGTATGAACTTTATGATTGGTAAATGTTATAGCTTTATGGAAGACCATAAAAAAGCTATTTCATACTACGATAAGGCTGATAAAGGAGGTTATTCTGGAGCTGAGTTGCATATGTACCGCGCTCTTTCTAAAAAAGAGCAAGGTAATTATGAAGATGCAAAATTAGACTTCGAAGAATTCTTAAAAGAAAATCCAGAAAATGCTGAAGCTAAAGCTGGATTGGAATCTATTGAATTAGCTATTAAATGGAAAAATAATCCAACTTGTTATACAGTTGAGAATTTAAAAGCATTAAATACTAAGGAAAACGACTTCGCTCCTATTTATGCTAGTAAAAAAGGTGACCAAGTTATCTTTACTAGTAAACGTGAAGAAAGTTTAGGACGTGAAGATTTAATTACAGGGCAAGTTCCAGAAGATTTATATACCGTTAACTACGATCTTAAAAGGAAAAGATGGGGAAAACCAACTCCACTTGGAGACCCAATTAATACAAAAAGTAGTGAAGGTGCTTCTGCTATAAACAAACGTTTTAATACAATCTATTTCACTCGTTGTGGAGCTGAGAAAAAAGCTAAAGTAGGTTGTCAGATTTTTGAAGCTAAAAAACAAGGTAAAGGTTGGGCTGAACCAACTTTAATTCCTCTTGCTGACGACTCATTCGCTACTTGTCACCCTGCAATTTCTGCAGATGGTAACTATTTAGTATTCTCATCTAATATGCCAGGTGGACAAGGAGCTATGGACCTTTGGGTTGCTAAATACGATCGCCGTGCTCGTACTTTCACAAACCCAGTTAACCTTGGTCCAGAAATTAATACTCCTGACAATGAAATGTATCCTTACCTACGTTCTGATGATCGCTTATACTTCTCAAGTGACCGTCTGTCTGGTATGGGTGGTTTAGATATCTATAAAGCTAACTTAGTTGAGCCGGGTAAATGGAATAACGTCGAAAATATGCGTTACCCAATCAACTCTGAAGGTGATGACTTCGGTATCGTGTTCGATGGGGTAAATGAAAAAGGTTTACTTACTTCTAACCGTGCTGGTGGTCGTGGTAAAGACGATATCTATACTTTCGAAATCGCTAAAAGTAATATCTCTTTAGTAACTACTGTTATCGATGTAGATACTAAACAACCAGTTGCTGGTGCAGTTATTACCTACAAAAACTCAGCTGGTGAAACTAAAGAATTTACTACCGATGCTTCTGGTAAAGCAACTTTAGCTCAAGGTAATTTCAACGAATCTTATGATATCGTTGCTCGTAAAGACAAATACTTCGGTAATAATGGTAATATTTCTACTAAAGAAATTGATCCCCTTACCACTTGTAAGGATACTGTATTGTATCTTGAGTTAGCTATCAAAAATGCGGATGTTCCATTATCTTTCGATATCTTATTCGTATTTGCTAGAGCTGAATACTATGAAGAATATCAAGATACAGTGGATAAAATCTTCAAGATTTTACACGATAACCCAACTATGACTGCTGAGTTAATTGCACATACCGACAACCGTGGTTCAGAGGCAGCTAACCAGAAATTATCTGAAGATCGTGCTAACTATGTATTTAAAAACCTAATCTCTAAAGGTATAGACCCTAAACGTCTTAAAGCTTTAGGTAAAGGTGAATCAGTACCACGCACATTAATGGAAGATATTGGTAACTTCAAAAAAGGTACTGTTCTTACTGAAGAATTTATTAATGGTTTAACAGATAAAGACGATATAGAGCTTGCTCACAAATTAAACCGTCGTGTGGAGTTACGTAAGGTTGACGATAGTTTCGTGCCTCCTGCACCACCAAAGCCAGCTGAAGATAAAGACGAAGAATAGTTTTTTTAAAAATATATTTGCAGAGCATTCTCAATCATTGGGAATGCTCTGTTCTTTTTTGTTCCTTTGCAGTCGAAAACTAAATGAAAGTGATGAGTCAAGAAGCATCTAAATACGAAAAACGTGGTGTATCTGCTGATAAAACAGATGTACATCACGCTATTAAAAATCTTGATAAAGGTCTTTTCCCCAATGCCTTCTGTAAAATTATGCCAGATTTAGTAGGGAATGATCCAGACTATGTAAATATTATGCATGCCGATACCGCAGGGACTAAAACGTCTTTAGCATACGTGTATTGGAAAGAAACAGGAGATAATTCTGTTTGGAAAGGAGTAGTTCAAGACTCTATCGTGATGAATCTTGACGATATGGCATGTGTGGGAATAGTTGATAATATCATACTATCAAGCACTATAGGACGAAATAAAAATTATATCAACGGAGAGGCTCTTTCGTATCTTATTGCCGCAGCTAGTGAACTTATAGATGAAATGGCTAAACACGGTGTTACGCTTCATCTTTCAGGTGGTGAAACTGCTGATGTGGGTGATATAGTTCGTACGCTCGATGTAGGTTATACAGCTTTTGCTCGTATCCCTAAAAAAGATGTAATGGATATAAATATCCAAGGCGGAGATGTAATAGTTGCATTTGCTTCGTATGGACAAGCAGCTTGGGAAAAAGAATACAATGGTGGTATGGGCTCAAACGGTTTAACATCGGCACGTCACGATGTATTTAGCAATGAATACGCTAGCAAATATCCAGAGAGCTACGATAGCTTTAATATGCCGAAAGACTTAGCTTATTCGGGTGGTTTAAAAGTTACAGATATAGAGCCTGAAACTGGAATCCCTGCTGGTAAATTAGTGCTTTCTCCAACACGTACATACCTTCCCTTAATTAAAAAGATTTTAGAAAATCATCGTTCCGAAATTAATGGAATGATACACTGTACAGGTGGAGCTCAAACCAAAGTGATGAAATTTGTACAAAATAGAAGAGTGGTTAAGAATAATTTATTCCCAATTCCGCCTCTATTTAAAATGATAAAAGAACAAAGTGGTACAGATGCTAAAGAGATGTACAAAGTATTTAATATGGGACATCGTTTAGAGATTTATACCAATAAAGAAGCAGCAGAAAAAATGATAGCATTATCTAAAAGTATGGGTATAGAAGCTCGTATTATTGGATATGTAGAAACTGCTGAACAAAATGAATTAATCATAGAATCAGAATTAGGTAGATTTCAATATGCCTAATGATTTAATGAAATAAAAGAGTATGCTGGACAAACTGGAATTTGTAAAAGAAAAATTTGAAGAAATAGGTAAGCAATTAACAGACCCTGCAAATATTGCAGATAACAAGAAATTTATGCGCCTAAATAAGGAGTATAAAGATCTAGAGCCAATTGTGGAAGCTTACAATCAGTACAAAAGATGCATTGAAAATATTGAAGGTGCTAAGGACCTATTACGCACAGAAAAAGATCCTGATTTAATAGACTTAGCCAAAGAAGAATTGGCAGTAAATGAACCTTTAAAAGAAAAATTAGAGGAAGAAATTCGCATCATGATGATTCCTAAAGATCCAGAAGATTCTAAGAATGCGGTGGTGGAATTACGTGCAGGAACAGGTGGTGACGAAGCTTCTATCTTTACCGGAGATTTATTCCGTATGTACACTCGTTATTGCGAGCGTAAAGGATGGAAAATAAATGTAGTTTCTACCAACGAAGGTACTACTGGTGGATATAAAGAGGTTATTTTCGAAGTAGAAGGTAATGATGTATATGGAACATTGAAATATGAATCGGGTGTACATCGTGTTCAACGAGTGCCTGAAACTGAATCTCAAGGTCGTGTACATACATCCGCTGCCAGTGTAGCCGTATTACCTGAAGCTGAAGAATGGGATATAGATTTGAAAGAATCTGATGTAAAGATGGAAACATCGCGAAGCGGTGGTGCTGGTGGTCAGAACGTAAACAAGGTTGAAACTAAGGTGCAATTAACGCATGCACCGTCAGGAATTGTAGTGGTTTGTCAAACTGAACGTACACAGCTTGGTAACCGCGAAAAGGCGATGCAAATGTTACGCACCAAATTGTACGATATTGAGTTTAATAAACGCCAAGAAGAAATTTCTAAGAAACGTAAAACTATGGTTAGTACGGGCGATAGAAGTGCTAAGATTAGAACTTATAACTATCCTCAAGGTCGTGTTACCGACCACCGTATCAACTATAGTAGTTACAATTTAGATGCAGTGATGAATGGAGAAATTGATGATTTTATCAAAGAACTTCAAAACGCTGAAAACGCCGAAAAATTAAAAGAAGGAACTACAATTTAAAGATTATGACACGAGAGCAATTAATACGCGAAATCTTTGCAAAAAAGAGTTTTTTATGTGTAGGTTTAGATACAGACGAAAGCAAATTACCAGAATCGGTAAAAGAATTTGATGAACCTGTATTTGAATTCAACAAGCGTATTATTGATGCTACTAGAGATTTTTGTGTGTCGTATAAAATAAATACTGCATTTTACGAGTGTTTAGGCGCTCGTGGATGGAATATTATGGAGCGGACTATTGCCTATATTGGCGATAGTCACTTCGTAATTGCAGATGCTAAACGTGGAGATATTGGAAATACTAGCGATATGTATGCTCGTGCTTTCTTTCACTCGTTAAATGCAGATGCAGTTACCGTAGCTCCATATATGGGTGAAGATAGCGTAAGTCCATTCTTAAAGTATACGGATAAAACCACTATTTTGTTAGCCTTAACGAGTAATTCTGGGGCGTCTGACTTCCAGTTTTTGCATACAATTAATCAAGAGTTATACTTGAAAATAATCGAAACATCTGCGAAATGGCAACATGGTGAAAACTTAATGTATGTGGTGGGTGCAACGAAGGCAGATTTTCTAACCAAAATAAGAGCCGTTGCTCCTAAATCTTTCTTACTTGTACCTGGTGTTGGTGCTCAAGGTGGTAGTTTAGCCGATGTGGTAAAATATGGTAAAACAGACGAAATAGGTTTGCTAATTAATGCAAGTAGATCTATTATTTACGCTTCTCATGGCCCAGATTTCGCTGAAGCAGCTGCACGTGAAGCTAAGAAATTAGCCAGCGAAATGGCTAGCTTAGCATTTTAAATTCCCGCTAAAATAGATAAGATTATTAGTAATAATCTAAAACTCCAAACTAAAGTAATTATAAGGTGATTAGTGCGAAGTTTTTTATAGGAAATTTCGCTCGGATTGTTGTCGTATTCTTTGCTCGATTTTTGTCGAAGTAAAAAGAATAACAATAATCCTATTAATTGTACTCCCATTGCTGCTGCGAAGTAAAAGTATGCTTCGGTGCGAGTTGCCAGAAAGAATAGGAAGCTTGTAGTAACAAATTCAAAAGCCATTAATGGGAATAAAATGGTTGCAAGATTCAATTTTCTCTTTTCTGCAGTTGATTTAATAATTTCAGCTGGAAGCTGCGATAGAAGGGGTAATTGTACAACTCTAATAAACCAGAATATAGCCACAATAGCTATGGTTAAAACAATATTGAAATAGAATAATCCCATCACTAAATTTTTTACAAAGTAAATAAATTACTTGGTGGAGTGGCGGTAATTGTGTTTTTTTAGAACGCTGTGATGCCCCAAAGTTCCTTATTTTCGTACTATCAAAATACAGAATCTCTCAAACAGAAATTAATTAAACTTAAGATAAAATTGCCATCATTTAGTTTTTAATTGAATTTGCGCCGTTGTGGTTAAAATAATGATTACAAAAAAGACCTCATTAATTTGATTCTTATTTATTCTATACATAACAACGAATAAATGAAAGAATTTACTCCTATAGATTAATAACGTGTTTGAACGAAGTCGTGAATACACCAAGATTAACAATAATAGATTGTACTAGCCCCCACCAAAATATAAAGATGAATGCCAAGCTATAGTTTGCTAGGTTTGCTAATGGG
>DATCKI010000066.1:0-3383 GCA_036562365.1 Bacteroidia bacterium
GGGAAATTAATTCCATCAACCAAGTTTTCAGGTAAGGTTACCAAAAAGCTAGGCCCTATGCTATATTGATGAGAATCTAAGAAAAGATAGCTATGCTCATGTTCCAGATCAAAATAACGTCCTAATGGAATAGCAACTAAAATAACAATTAGTGGGGCAGGAATTTTCTTGATAAACTTATTTTTAATCAGCGGAAGCCCAAATAAAATCAATAAACTAATGAATCCGATTAGAAAGATTTCAGGATTTAGATTCTTGAAAGAATGTGGTATTTCAGCAATCAAATGTAAAGTTTCCTTCCCTTCTGGTTTAACTCCTAAAAGCGTATGTATCTGCTTTGCTGCGATTATTATACCAATTGCAGCTAACATACCATGCACAGCAGATGAAGGGAAGAAATCGCTCAAATCTCCCGATTTAACAAGCCCAAATATAATTTGAAGTATACCAGCCACTACTATGGTACCTAAAGCCATCGTATAACCTCTCATTGGGTCGCCACCACCCAACTCTTCTACGGCTCCTAATGCAATTACAATAAGTCCTGCCGCTGGCCCTTTAATAGTTAAATTAGAACCTCCAAAAAAACTAACTATTATCCCCCCAATAATTGCTGTAAATATTCCTGCAACTGGCGGGAAACCACTAGCCATACTTATACCTAAACACAAAGGCAAGGCAATAAGAAATACTAAAAAACCCGAAATTATATCTGCTTTCCAATTTTGTTTAAGGCCAGCAATTCCTGTTGCTGGAATGTTATCTATATTTTGCATAAAATATTAAGCTGTTTTAATTGATGTTGAATGATATGTTTTAACGTGTGGACCTAAGAATAAGCGAGCGTACATACGTATCACCGCAATTCCACTTACCACAAAACTTAGTGAAGAAAAAAGTGCAAGAAAAAACTGATTCTCGTGAATATGACTAAAGGCCAAATCAACTCCCATAAACGAATTTGTAATTGGGAAGCACATAATACCTAAACATGCAATCAAATAGACCGCATGTAATGTTTTATGTTCGTAAACATGTCCGTAAAATCTATTCAAGCTAAAATATGCTCTCTCTTTTTTCTTTAAGTTGTGTAACACAACCAATCCCAATAAATAAGCAACGCCTATTCCAGAGATATACATGAATAAATCTTGAAAAGAAAACTCTTCATTATAGGTTAATGCTAACGAAATAAATAAGTGATTTAAGAATAATAATGTCCAAGCTAAAATTGGATCTTTTCTTTCAGAAAAGGCTTTTAAAACCATTATTAAACCAAGAACAGCAAAGAAATGTGGCAATCCCGAAATACTTACTACACCCGTTTTAATTCCGTAATAATACATTACCCAACCAAAAACGTATATAGGTAAAATGTAAATAAATACATTTCGCATATTCAAAAAATCTAGATTCCTTCCAATTCTCTTAAGGGGTGAGAATACATAATCTGCAAGGAATTGATCTAAATTCCACTCTCTTAAATTCCAAATAAACCATTTATATCTTATCTTTCTAGATAACTTGTTTTCAAAGCTATTACTATCTTCAGTGTATTGATATAATTGTTCTCTAACTAAATATGTAACAGCAGAAGGAGAAATCAATAATTGATAAGATCTTAAGAATGCATTTCCCGCAAAATGAATAAGTGCTAAACTTGTCCACCCAAATGCTACTTCTATAAACATTATTCCAATTTGAGAAATAGAAGCATAAGCAATTTGAGCTTTCATCGAAGATTGAACTCTGCCTATCATTGCAGAAGAAACAACTGTTAGTACACCTATCAACGCTATGAGTACACGAATACTAATTTGATGCTCCCAAAAGGCATAGGTTCTTATCAATAAAAACACCCCAAAATGAACCGACAATGCTCCATAGAAAATAGCACTTGATGGAGTTGGACCTTCCATTGCCCTTGGTAACCAAGAACTAAACGGGAATTGAGCCGATTTAGCCATAGCTGCCATTAGTATGAATAATGAAATAAAAATCCCTACCATACTATGCGTATTCAGCATTTCGTGCACTAATTGATAGTTGTGTAACTTCCAAAAACTTATGTTTTCGTGCCATAAATGATGACTCAACCACATTGCCAAAATCAAACCAACGTCTCCTATTCTATAAATAGAAAATACCTTAACTGCATTCTTTACAGGCAAATACCGATCTCTATAAAATGCAATAAGTAAAAACGACGATAATCCTATTATTTCCCAACCTATAAACAAGGTCTCGAAGTTCCCTGAAAGTATTATGAAATTATACCCAAAATAGAAGAAAAGTATGGTTTGAAAAAAACGCCTAAATCCAATTTCTCTGTGCATATAATATCTACAGAAATAGGTAATACTAAAAGCTAAAACCGAGCCTACAAGTCCAAACATTGCTGCGGTTTTATCAAAAAACATGGCTATAGTAAACTCATAAAATTCTGTTCGATAAATAGTATATACTTCGTAATTAAAACTTAGAAAATTATTCAACGCCCAGTTTACAATTACGTATATAAATGCCATCAAACTCAATCCAGACGTCGCTATAGAAATATTCGCGAACAACTTCTCTTCTTTAATTGGAAGTATGATTGAAAGCAATAAACCAAAGAATGGGATTAATATTAATCCCAATAAAAACACATTTTCATTCATATACTAAAATGTAAAAGGATTAATATTTCCACTAAGTTCTGTCCATTCTATTCCATTAGGAATATCAGGTTTGTTGGCGATGGGTAGTATCTCAAATTCATGCTCTTCAAACCTACAAGTATTCAACCTAAAAACTCTTTTAGATTCTGGATGGATAACTAATAAATGCATCCATTCATTCTTATACCATTCCATCACATTTGTATCTTTCTGTAGACAAGACAAAACAACATCTGGATAATGTTCTACTATCATGCACATACGAATTGGATCATGTATTTCAACCATTTGAGAAGGCAACCCTGTTCTTAAATCACCTTCAACACCATTTGAAACCCCAATTAAACCTATTACATTATGTGGTAATTTAGATCCAGAACCTAGCTTTTGATTATCAACTCTAGAAAAATAATATTCCAAATTAATACCACCACAAACTGGGCTCAAGGCTCTAATCATAGGTAAGAGTAATTCACCTTCTAAATCACTTCTATAATCGTATGAACTTAAAAAGGATCTACGATCTAGGAATAAAGACTGAGTCAACTCCCTCCTACCAATTACACATAAAGCATTAGTAGCATGATTATATTCTGGTCTTGGCTCAAATACTGAAACTGAACGACGTTTAATTTTTTCTTGTATAGATTTATCAGTTCCTTTCTTCGAAACATTTTCAAATCTCCTTAAACGTTCTTTAGCATTCTTCTCATGAGCTTGGGC
>DATCKI010000067.1:0-13126 GCA_036562365.1 Bacteroidia bacterium
CAAGAGAGCGAAGCCATTTATCGTGAAAAAGGAAGTAGATTCTTGGCTTTCGTTTTCAAAGTTCAAACTGAAGAAGAAGTAAAAGACATTATTAAAAGACTTCGCGAAGAACACCCACAAGCGGTACACGTTTGTACGGGCTGGCATTTGCATGCGCATGGCGACCAAGGGAAATGTAGCGACGACGGTGAACCAGCGGGCTCGGCTGGACGACCTATACTTAATAAAATTTATAGTCACGACGTTAAAGACGTACTTGTGGCCGTTGTGCGATATTTTGGAGGAGTAAAATTGGGGGTACCCGGACTTATAAACGCTTATAAAACAGTGGCAGATGAAGCTTTAACCTTAGCTGGGGTTGAAGAAAGAGAACCACAATGTGCCGCAAAATTCATATTTGATTATAACTTTGAGGGCGAAATGACTTCGCTCATTAAAAAGTTAAAAGGCGAAATACAAAAAAAGAATTATACTCATAATGTTGAATGGATTGTAGCATTTCCGTTATCGGAAAAAGATAATATCCACGCTCCGTATGGTGTAAGTCAGGAATTTTTAGATTAATCTAAATTAAATGGAACAAATTCCCTCTAAATGGCTCGAAGCAGCTGTAAATGAATTGGCAACCTTACCAGGAATTGGTAAAAAAACGGCCATGCGTTTAGCATTACATTTGCTCGACCAAGATGAACATAAAGTGATGCAATTTTCAAAAGCGATTAGCGACATGAAATTGCTAACCAAAAAATGTACTACATGTTGCAATATTAGTGATGAAACCGAATGTGGAATTTGTGCTGATACAAAGCGCGACCATAGTTTAATTTGCGTAGTTGAAGATGTTCGCGATGTAATAGCTATAGAAAACACCCATCAATATAGAGGAGTATATCATGTTTTAGGAGGAAAGATTTCACCTATGGATGGAGTTGGTCCTTCAGATCTTAGCATAGATGCTTTAATAGAGCGAGTTAAGACACATAAACCTAATGAGTTAATCTTAGCTTTAAGTAGTACTCCTGAGGGAGATACCACCTGTTTTTATCTGTATAAGAAATTACCAACCGAAGATATAAAGATAACGAGCATAGCTCGTGGTATTAGTTTTGGTGGTGAATTAGAATACGCCGATGAGGTAACTTTAGGCAGGTCTATTTTGAATAGAGTTCCGTATAAAGAATCTATTTAACCTCATAATTATCATAAAAAAGCCTACTAAGTTTTACTAAGTAGGCTTTTTTGCTTTAAGCTGATGTAATATTAAAAGTGAATTTTAGTCGACAGTTAGATTGCCTTCATACAGAGTTGGCTAAACCCTAATACTGCTAATTAAATATGTATTCATAAATTATAACACAATCAATTATGCAAAGAATAATTTTGTTTAGCATTTACTTAAAATAAATTCGGCAAAGCAGTTCTAGGCGGAGCGAAAACGAAACGAAGGAGCTTACTTGAAGTAAGTGACTGAGTTGAGTTAAGCTCCAACGACGAAATGCAACGCCGAATTTATTTTATAAGATTACATGCGGCAGTATACCCCTAAAGGTAGATTAACTCCACTTTTAGACTCCATATACAACTCCCCAAAACTAGGATTCCAATTATGCATTTTCTTAGCAATAATAGATCGAATCATATTTTCGACGATTAGAGCAGAGAAGCCAAGACTGTAAGTATTTAGAATTAAAAATCCATTTTCAGGATCTAGGATTTCAATAACATCTTTCAATAGCTCATTGATTTGTTTTTCCAGTTTCCAGCTTTCTCCATTAGGTCCGTGTCCGAATGCTGGTGGATCAAGTATAATGCCTTGATATTTCTTACCGCGTTTAACTTCACGTTTTGTAAATTTCACGGCATCTTCAACCACCCAACGAATATTATCGAGGTTGCTACTTTCCATATTTCTACGGGCCCAGCTCACCACTTGTTTAATAGAATCGACGTGAGTAGTGTCAGCTCCTGCGGCTTTAGCAGCTAGCGAAGCTCCGCCGGTATATGCAAAAAGGTTCAAGAAAGCTGGATTTTGAACAGGCGAATTTTTAAGGTTTTTATAAATAAAATCCCAATTAGCGCTTTGTTCGGGGAAAACACCTACGTGTTTAAAGCCAGTTAAGGCAAGATTGAAAGTAAGATTAAAACCTTGACCTTTATAGGTAGCGGTCCAGTTATCTGGCATTTTCTTGAATTTCTCCCATTTACCGCTATTGCTACCAGTACCCACGAATTTAACGTGAGCTAATTTTTTCCATTCTTGTTCGGTCCAACGTTTATCCCAAATAGCTTGGGGTTCGGGACGAATGGTAATAAATTCACCGAAGCGTTCTAATTTTTCGAAGCCACCACAATCAAGCAATTCATAGAATTCAGTATTGTGATTAGGTTTAAGAAGTTCAATACTTGTTTGCATATAAAAAAAAATGCGGACCATAAAGATCCGCATAAAGATGTATAATTAGTACATATTATTCACCAACAACGTCGAAATTAATTTCAACGGTAACTTCTTTATGAAGTTTGATGTTAGCTTTATAGCTACCTAATTGTTTAATAGTATCTTCACCAACTAAAGCGATTTGGCGACGGTCAACTGGAAGACCAGCTTTTTCAAGTTCAGCAGCTAACATAACAGTATTAACAGCACCGAAAATTTTACCAGACTCACCTGCCTTAGCAGTAATTTTAACGTTAGATGCAGCTAATTTTTCACCTAAAGCTTTAGCATCATCAAGAATTTTAGCTTCTTTATGAGCGCGTTGTTTTAAGTTTTCAGCGTGCACTTTAAGGTTAGATTCAGTAGCCATTACAGCGATTCCTTGTGGAACTAGGAAGTTACGTGCGTAACCAGGACGAACGCTAACGATTTCGTCTTTAGAACCTAAGTTCACAACTTCTTTTTTCAATATTACATTTACCATGGTACTTCCTCCTAATTATTTTAACATATCTGCTAAGTAAGGCAACAAAGCGATTTGGCGAGCACGTTTAACTGCTTGAGCCACTTTGCGCTGATATTTTAATGAAGTTCCGGTGATGCGACGAGGAAGGATTTTACCTTGCTCATTCACAAATTTCAATAAGAAATCCGAATCTTTATAGTCGATAAATTTAATACCCGCTTTTTTGAAACGGCAGTATTTTTGTTTTTTAACTTCTACAGGGATTGGAGTAAGGTATCTTACATCTCCGCTGTTTTCTGATGTATTATTTTGATTTGCCATTAGAACTACAGTTTAATTAATTATTTAGACCCTTTTTCAGCAAGTTTCTTGCGACGTTTTTGATTATACTCTACTGCATATTTATCTAAACGTACAGTCATGAAACGTAAAATACGCTCATCACGTTTAAAAGTGATTTCCCACTTTTCGATAAAATCAGGAGAAGCTTTGAATTCGAACAAATGATAGAAACCAGTTGATTTCTTCTCAATTGGGTAAGCTAATTTTTTTAAGCCCCAGCTCTCTTCGTTAACAACCTCGCAACCACCTTCTTGAAGTAGTTCTTTGTACTTGGACGTGACCTCATTTACTTGCTCTTGAGATAACACGGGCGTTACAATAAACACCGTTTCGTATTGATTCATATTCTATATAAATTACTATTTTGGGGTGCAAATATACAAATTTTTCTAATTATCCAAACAAATCCTTGGGTTTTATACGATTTCATTCAATTTATATATATGCTTTCTGGCATAAAATGACTTCAAAACCTATATTCACTATCCTCATAAAAATCTACAAACAAACTAATTAACTTGATAATATAAATATTATTTCTTAAATTAGCTTACTAAATTTATAAAACCTTTAAACATCTTATCCTTATGAATCCAACAACAAGTTCAAAGAACAGAACAGAACAGAACAGAACAGAACAAATTGTTTAGTTCCTGGATGTGAAAAATGGGATGATATAGACGAAAAAGAAGCTAATCAAGCCCTCGTTTCTTATTTTCCCAATCCCGTACAACACGAGATAAATATTTTCAATCCAGCGCCTAATAAAATCTACAAGGGAAGTATTATAGATTTAAATGGAAAAATTGTAGTTCCCAACATTTTACTTGCCCCACAATCAACCATTATAATCCCTCTTTCTCATCTAAAAAGCGGAATGTATATTTTGGTCCTTACAGACAAAGAAGGCAAAACCCAAACACATAAAATCATTAAAGAGTAAATAGTTATGAAAAGAAAAATACTCATTTTTATCATCCCTGTTCTTTTCAGCTTACAGCTTAAAAGCCAAAATTTTCCATTACAAGGAAGTGAATGGTGGCATGCCTATTTTAATCAAACTCCTCCATTATTAGAAGAAAGAGGCTATATACATACGTGGGTTGATGGGGACTCTACCGTAAATGGCACAGTGTTCCAACGACTTAGACAAGAGATACAGTACAAAAGTTATACATATACCTTTGACTCTCAATCGCTAACATATACTCCTTCTGATACAATATTAAATTCCATTCAACCTTTGCCTTCCATTTTTGTTTACACCACAAACGACTCTGTTTATTTCCTAGACCAATCGAATAAAAAACAGTTTGTATGGTATAATAATCCTACACCTGGAGATATTTGGAATTTAGGAAAAGGACCTAAATATCAATCTATACAAGATTCTGTAAATACATTTGTGAAGGTTAATTCTGTAACATTAGAGCCATTAAATGGCATACAGTCTAAGACCATTACATTTACACCATGCGATAGTTTAGGAAATGAAATTACGTCTGGTTCAGTTAGCAATTTGCCTATGTATGCCTTTTCACAAGCAAACACGGTGTATGGCTTTTCTAATTTACTTATGTATGTAACATATCGTACCTTCCATCGCACCTACGTGGGTGATGAAGGTTCTCTATATGACAACAGATTGATTTGTTTTAATTCTCCTCAAACTTCGCATATTAAATTAATACCTGAGTTTCAGGATTGTTATGGATTAATAACCTTTTCGAATAAGGAGTTGGATTTAAACGAAGTCCTTTCTGTTTTCCCCAACCCTGCAACATCTGAAATATGGATAAAAAATGAAAATCAATCTTCCTATTCTGCTACCCTATTAGATATAAACGGCAGAATTCTGAAAAATATTATACAAATTCCAGCTCAATCGTCGAACACCATTCCGCTACAAGACCTAAGCAAGGGTTTATATATATTAGTACTTACAGACAAAGAAGGTAATTCCCAAACACATAAAATCATTAAACAGTAAAGAGTTATGAACAGAATTTGTTCCTATATAATCATTTTATTTTCCATACTTCAATCTCAGGCACAGACATATCCGTTGACTGGTGCCACTTTGTATCTATCTGAAAATAGTTTTGGTAATCCGCAAAAAGATATACAATGGACTTTTTTAAATGATAGTCTGAGTGGAAATAATAGATATCTGAAATTTAAAACCAGAACCGTATCCATATTAACTGACCCTATTAGTCAAGCCAATACTTACTATGATGAATTGGGAGCATTTAACTTAATAGAAAGAAACGATTCAGTTTTCTACGAAACACCCATCCAAGGACGAACTTTTATTTGCGATTTTAATTTAGTTACGGGTGATTCAACCATCTCTCCATTTTATCATGATTTTATAAATTCTGCTTATTACTCTAGCAATTGTTACAACCAAAGTCCTAATGGAACCTTTCATCAGAAAGTAGATTCATTTATGCTATTCCAAAAAGCATATGTCATAGATCATAATACTGAAGTCATAAATGGACACTCTTTTAAATATTATACCATTGAATTTAAACTATTAAATCCACTGGATATAAACACCTTTAACAATCCAGTACTAAAGCAATTAACATTTCATCAACGCTCTATTTTTAGTGTTGGAGCAACGAGTGTGCCTTGGGAATCTTTTCATGTATGCGACTATGGCTTAGACGATAGTTATGTGATAAATCAAATCAAATGCTTTCAAGATGAACTGTCCAATTCTACTGAATGTGATTCTGAAGAAAATTATTTCACTTATTTTTCATTAGACGAAAACAAAATAAACTCCTCTATAGATATTTATCCTAATCCTGTCGAAAATGATTTGAGTATACAATATCATTCGTCAAATAATACCTTAACCGGATTTATTAGCGACTTAAGTGGAAGAAAACAAGGAGTACATTTTACATTGAGCCCAGAATCAAATACGATTGTCCCTCTATCTCATTTAAAAAGTGGAATGTATATTCTGGTCCTTACAGACCAAGAAGGCAATACTCAAACGCATAAAATCATTAAACAGTAAAGAGTTATGAAAACTACTTTGATATATGCTATAGGAGTATTACTTTCTTTCCCATATTGTTTAGCCCAAACTTTACATTTTCCTCAAATCAATACTAATATTTGGTTTAGTTTGCATATAGAAGGAGGAATACCCACTGTTGAAAAAGGCTATATTCATGGCTGGCATAATGGAGATACTTTAATAAACGGTGATACTTGGCTGCGCTTTACGTATCAAAAGCAAGTGAAAAACATGTATGCCCTTACACCAACTATTGACACAACTATACTTAGCCCCGTATTAAATTTAGATAATATATATTATTTATTCTCGAATGATACAGTTTATTATTTCAACCAGTTAAACAACAAAAAATCTTTTTATTGGTATAATAATCCACAACAAGGCGATATTTGGGTTTATGAAGTTTATAATCCCGAATTTAATAGAATTGACACGGCTTACACTCTTGTAGAATCTGTTTCTCCATTTGATATAAATGGAATTAATTCAAAAAATATTAAAATAAAATCTTGTGATAGCTTAGGAAATATTTCTTTTAGTAATCACCCCAATTACTTTACGATTAATGTGAATGCCACTAATATAAATACGGTATTAGGCCCCTTTGTTTGGAAATTAAATTTCAATTATCATTCTAATACTTCCATTTACGAATACCCTTTAATTCATGACGAAAGTTTAATTTGTTACCAATCGGCTGATGTCCCTACTTACCAAACTAATCATTCATTTCCAGACTGTTTGGCTTATATAACATTATCGGTTGAGGATGCGGATTTAAAGTCTGAACAAGTCTCCTATTTTCCCAATCCTGTCCAAAATCAATTGAACCTTTATAATCAATCTAGCAGCGTAATATATACAGGATTTATAACCGACTTAAGTGGAAGAAAACAAGGAATTAATTTTTCTTTGAATACTGAATCAACCACTGTAGTTTCTCTTTCTACTTTACAAAGTGGCATGTATATTCTGGTCCTTACAGACCAAGATGGTAATTCCCAAACTCATAAATTCATTAAACAGTAAAGAGCTATGAAAAAAATTATACTAACTACTTTTGTTTCTTGTTTATGTTTATTAGAGTCTATGCTCTATGGGCAAAATCAAACTTTTCCGCAAACAGGTTCTAATATTTATTATAGCATAGAACTAAACGCAATAGCCTTTCCACATATAGAACAAGGTTATAACCATAGTTGGCATGCAGGTGATACACTAATTAACGGAGAAACATATCGTCGTTTTTTAATGGAAAAACAAACCATAGGTATATATTCTACAGGTCCCAATCAATTAGATACAGTTTTAGGGAATATTCAAAATCTAGGCGCTAAATATTATACAAGTTCTGGCGATACTGTTTATTATTTTAATGAAGTAACTGGACAAAAAACTTTCTACTGGTATAATAACCCACAACCTGGTGATATTTGGAAATACATTCAATTAAATCCAGAATTCAACACTATAGATACGGCTTATTTGCTCGTACAATCTGTTGATTTATTGGATTTAAATGGACATCCTTCTAAAAATATCAACTTAAAATCTACCTATCCACCTGGACCAACTCCGAGTTATTGGTTTTCTTTATCTATGCCTTCTGTTACTATAAATACAGTCATGGGACCCAATTTGAATTTTATAGGATTTCATTATATATCACCAACCTTGATTATAGAGTACCCTTTTCTCCATGTAGAAAGCATAACATGTTTTACATCTGATGAAATTCCAAATACATTTAATCCTTCCAACTTTTCCGATTGTAGGGCGTATGTGGCTTTATCTGCACCTGAGTGGATTCTAAATAAGAACATTCATTTGTATCCCAATCCTGTTGAAAATGAATTGAGTTTACAAAATCATTCATCTAGTTCTACCTTAACAGGATTTATTACCGACTTAAGTGGAAGAAAGCAAGGAATTAATTTTTCTTTGAATACTGAATCAACCACTGTAGTTTCTCTTTCTACTTTACAAAGTGGCATGTATATTCTGGTCTTAAAAGATAAAGATGGAAATTCCCAAACACATAAACTCATTAAACAATAACATCGTACATTTTAGTATAGACTTAAACTAAATCATACGTTTCAAAAAAAAATAAAAAAGGATTATTCTTTCGAATAATCCTTTTTTACATATCTATTAAAATAAATTAGCTACCAGATTTTCTAAACTTAACGGTGGCTAAATCCATGCTATTCTCAATCTCATCAAGCACTCCATTCTTATAAATGAACTTATGCTTAACTCCATCATTCGTTTTAAATTCATAAACTCCCCCACCCGTTTTGGTAAAACTAATGGCATGAGCTGCTGGGTTATAATAATATGATTCAGATGCTTTAGGCTCAGAGAAGTAAAAATCCATAGTTACTAAAGAAATTTTAGAAGCATAGGTACTTTTACCTTTTTCCGTTTCGATATTATACTTTGAACCGTCCCACTTTATAGAGCAATAGTTTTTAAGTTTACCATTATCTACACGTTTCGAGTAACTTTCAATCATTTGCCCACCTTTAATAGTAATAGTAGTGATTGTTTCTACATTTTTTTGAATACCTAAAATTTTAGCAGAATTACTTGCTTTTACTTCGTAATAAACAATATCTCCACCTTTCTTTTTTGTAGCAGTAAGTGTACCCATTTTATCTCCCCAAAGGAAGGAATCAAAACTTACAGTTTGAGCTACAGACATCCCTATTGTCCATAGCATCATGAATATACCAATATAAAGTCTTTGCATGTGTTCTAAAAATTTGAGCGAATTTAATTAAACAAAGAATTGAAACATCAATTTAATAAAAAATTAAATGTTTAGCAATTAAAATAAGAGATGTTCGTAGCATGGTTAATAACTCTCAATTTGCGATTCTAGGGTTTTTTAGTACGTTTGTCCCGTTATTCTAAATCTTAAGCTATGAATAGAGACAATATCATTTTCGACCTAATTGAGAAAGAACATATACGCCAACGTGAAGGAATTGAGTTAATTGCTTCAGAAAACTTCGTTAGTGAGCAAGTTATGCAAGCTATGGGTTCATGTTTAACCAATAAGTATGCAGAAGGACTTCCGGGCAAGCGTTATTATGGTGGTTGCGAAGTAGTAGATGTTGTTGAGAGCTTAGCTATAGAACGTGTTAAACAATTATTCGGAGCGGTTTGGGCGAACGTTCAGCCTCACTCTGGCGCTCAAGCAAATGCTGCTGTTATGTTGGCTTGCTTGAAACCTGGCGATGCTATTTTAGGGTTTGACTTATCGCATGGCGGACACCTTACACACGGCTCTACCGTTAATTTTAGTGGGAAATTATATGTACCTCATTTCTACGGAGTAGAAAAAGAAACAGGTATTATAGATATGGATAAAGTAGCGGCTAAAGCGGCTGAAGTAAAACCTAAATTAATTATTTGTGGTGCTTCGGCGTATAGTCGTGAGTGGGATTATAAGCGTTTCCGCGAGATTGCTGATTCGGTAGGAGCCCTTTTATTGGCGGATATTTCTCACCCAGCGGGATTAATCGCTGCAGGCTTATTGAATAACCCACTTCCACATTGTCATATTGTTACCTCTACAACGCATAAAACCTTGCGTGGACCAAGAGGTGGAGTTATAATGATGGGACAAGATTTTGAGAATCCATTTGGAGAAAAAACACCTAAAGGAGAATTGAAAATGATGTCGGCTCTACTTGATGGTGGCGTATTCCCTGGAACACAAGGTGGTCCACTTGAACATGTAATTGCAGCGAAAGCGGTTGCATTTGGCGAGGCATTAGATCCTTCTTTCAAGGCATACGGACAACAAGTAATGAAAAATGCGCAAGCTTTAGCTTCTGCCCTAGTTTCTAGAGGCTATGGAGTTATTTCTGGTGGTACCGATAATCATTTAATGTTGATTGACCTTCGTGGTAAAAATATCACTGGAAAACAAGCTGAAAGTGCGCTAGTAAAAGCACACATCACAGCAAATAAAAACATGGTTCCGTTCGACGATAAATCTCCATTTGTTACCTCTGGTATACGTTTAGGAACTCCAGCCATTACAACACGCGGATTAGTAGAGGCTGATATGGAAGAAATTGCAGCTTTGTTTGATGAAGTTGTAATGAATTTTGAAAACGAAACTACCCTATCAGGCGTTCGTGAGCAAGTAATTGCTAAAATGAATAACAAACCAATGTTTGCTTGGTAAAAAATTAAAAACTTAACTTAATCTAAAGAAATGAAATACATTGTTTTAAACGATACACATATTGCATTAGGCGCTAAAATGGTAGAATTTGCAGGATATAACATGCCTGTAACCTATGCTGGATTAGGAAAAGAACATATTGCAGTAAGAGAAAATGTAGGAATTTTCGACGTTTCGCACATGGGAGAATTCCGCGTAAAAGGTCCAAATGCATTAGCACTTATTCAGAAGGTTACATCAAATGATGCGTCAAAATTAGTAGATGGTCAGGTACAATACAGCTGTTTACCTAATGAAACAGGAGGAATAGTAGATGATTTATTAGTGTATCGTGTAAACGAAAATGAGTATTTCTTAGTAGTAAATGCTTCGAATATAGACAAAGACTGGGCTCATATTTCAAAATACAATGTAGAGTTTAATGCAGAAATGATTAATGAGTCTGATGCTCTTTCCTTATTTGCCGTTCAAGGTCCAAACGCCGTAAAAGTTCTTGAATCTTTAACCGATTTAAACTTAGCAGAGATGAAGTATTATACCTTTGGTATAGGCAAATTTGCAGGGGTTGAAAACGCAATAGTTTCGGCTACGGGTTATACTGGTGCAGGTGGATTTGAAATTTATGTTCCGAACGAAAAAGCTTTGGAAGTATGGAATGCCATCATGGAAGCTGGAAAAGAATTAGGCATAGAACCATGTGGTTTAGGTGCACGCGATACCTTACGTTTAGAAAAAGCGTTCTGTTTATATGGACACGAAATAGATGATAATACCAATCCAATTGAAGCTGGTTTAGGTTGGATTACCAAATTCACGAAAGATTTTGTTGGACGCGAATTTGCTGAGAAGATTAAGCAAGAAGGCGCTAAAAACAAATTAGTTGGATTTGAATTAACCGAAAGAGGTATTCCTCGTCAAGGTTACGAAATAGTAAATGCAGCTGGAGAAGTAATTGGTCGTGTTACTTCTGGAACCCAATCTCCTAGTCTAAATAAAGCAATAGGCTTAGGTTATGTACCAGCCGAATATTCAGCATTAGATACACAGATTTTCATTAAAATCCGTGAGAAAAACATCGCAGCTAAAGTGGTAAAAACACCATTTTTATAACATAAAGGGAATAGATTTTACAAATAAATTGTATATTTCTATTCCCAAAACTTATTAAAACACATTATATGCCTATAGTTAAGGTTTGCTTTTCTCCTTTGTTATATCCACTATATGCCCAAGACGAAGCCGTAACCGTTGTAGTTGATATTCTTCGTGCAACCTCAGCCATATGTACTGCATTTGAATATGGAATTGATTATGTCATTCCAGTTCCACATGTAGAAGACACGTATTATTACAAAAATGAAGACGATATGATTATTGCCGCGGAACGTGGTGGCGAAATTGTTGAAGGCTTTGAATTTGGGAATAGTCCGCTCTCCTACATGCGCAACGACATTAAAGGCAAAAAACTTGTTATCACAACCACAAATGGAACCCAAGCTATAGAAGCAGCTAAAGACAGTCAGCATATACTCGTTGGCTCCTTTGTGAATTTCAGTGCAGTTATTAAATCCATTAAAGAAATCAATAAAGACGTAATGGTTTTATGTGCGGGTTGGAAAAATAGATTCAACCTAGAAGATACTTTATATGCCGGAGCTGTTGTTGAAGCCTTATTGGCAGAAGGATATACCTATGCTACAGATTCAGATGCGGCAATAGCAAGTTTAACTTTATATCAAGCTGCAAAAGGGAATTTAGAACAATATTTAGTAGATAGTTCGCACCGAAATCGTTTAGCAAAATTAAACCTACAAGAAGACATAGCATATTGTTTATCTTTCGATAAAACAGATGCTTTGCCATATTTCATGAATGGGCGCTTAATAAACGCAACTTTACATGGAGGTGTTTTGAATTTGAACAAAGTGAACCACGAAAATCAGTAATGTATATGCGCCATATTTGTATTGCTCTGCTACTAATATGTGGAATTTCATTCTCTTTTGCGCAAAATAAATTACGTTTTCACGACGAAATGGTTTCTTCGGCTAATGCTAAAAAAGAAGCTAAAAAGTCGAGCACCTTATACTATGTATATCAGGAATCTTGTTCTTATTGTCATGCATTTACAGCCAATTTAGAAACCTTGAAAAAGGAAAAAAAATGGCTTCAAAAGAACATGACACTTATTGCTAAAGATGGGCAAAACCCTAAGAATGCTGAGTTTCTTCGTCAATACAAAATTCAAACAACTCCTAGTATTATTTGGATAAATCATAATACATCTGAAACATATATATATCAAAATGCGCAAGATGTACATGCCTTTTTCATGGCAATTTTGTTAAGTAAAAAGGATAAGAAATATGAGAAATTCTTTCATCAAACCTATCCTAAAAACTATTGCGAAATAGACACTTTTGCGCGTTCAGTTAATCTTCATTATTTACTTGCTAAAGATACTCTTGCAGCGGTAAATAACATGAAGAATTGCCAAAATACCTATATCCAAAAAGGGTTAATTACGGAAGTATTTTTAGAGAATTTGGCTTTTACAAAAGCAAATATAACAGAAGCAGAAGGGCAATATTTATTCAATAATATAGAACATTTCAGTTCATTTGAATATTTCCC
>DATCKI010000069.1:0-6691 GCA_036562365.1 Bacteroidia bacterium
TGGAAAGGAAATGCGATGCCAATTTTAGGGGTGAATGGATAATCGGCCAAGAAGCTATCGTAATAGCCTGCTCCGTATCCCAATCTGTATCCTTTTAAATCGAAGGCCAAACCAGGAACTAGAATTAAGTCGTAATCGCCTTTATAAATGGAGTTGTTTTTAGGGTGAATGGTATTCCATTTGCCAGTTTCAACTTCATTTACTCTTCTCCAAATTCTATTTTCTAATTGCCTGTTTTCAAGAGTTTTTGGGGCTATTAATTTTTTACCTTCTGCGAACCATTTTTCGTACAGTGGCATTAAATCCACTTCGCCTTCCATAGGAATGAAAACATGTATGGTGTTTAATTTATGTTCTTGAACATAATCATCAACCGCTTTATGAATACTAGATTCCAGTTCTGATTTTTCAGAAGGAGAGAGGCTTGCTCTTAATTCCTTCATTTCTTTACGCAGTGCGTTTTTTTCTTCCGTCATGTATGCTCGACTTATAAATCTTTGGCCCAATTTTCAATTTCTTCGGGAGTCCAAATGCTTGGGAAGAATTTACGTTGTTGGTATTTTGGGTGTAGGTATTTTTGCCAATCGCTACCGCCGGTTGCAGCTTTTACTTCGCCTTTACTTTCTAAGTAATGACGTGCAGTACCGAGGTGAGTCATAGGCCAAAGTACGTTAATATGGAAGTCGAATTCTCTTAATTTATCAAGAAGTTCTTTTGAAGGATTTGCTAATTCAAGGAATCGTTCTTCCACTGTTTTCCCCTTCATTTTATTCGCTAAAAGAATAAATTGATCTAAGTATTTTTCTTCAAATTGACGAAGTGTGAAAGACCTTTTCCCTGTTTCTTTATTGAAACCAGCATCTCTCCAATAAATATTTTCGAAATAATCTTCAGTACTTGGGTTTGACGGCAGTCTAGATTTTCCCTCTTCATTTAATAAGTTATGAAGTCGGGTACAATAAATCTCTAAAAATCTAAATTGTGCACTTTGGAAACCGCTTGCTGGTGTAAGAGTGAAGCGGAATTTATTATAATCTTCGTGGCTCATACCTTCTCTCATAACAGAGAATGAGCTGATAAGTAAATTGGTATAGCGGGTAAGTCGACCTAATTTATCAATCCAAACACTTTCCTGGTTTTGAGTTTCACTCAATTGTTTAAGCTCATGGATCATCATTTTAAGAACTAATTCAGTAACCTGATGATACATTATAAAGATTTCCTCATCTTTAAAGTCTGTACGTGGTTTCTGAAGGCTTAAAAGAGTATCTACTTCAACGTAATCCCAGTAATTTATTGGTTTTGCGTAAAGTAAGCCTTTTAAATACATATCTTGATTTTCGCCAAGAGCTGCGTATTTTTCTTCAATTTGTTTATGTAAATCCGACATGAGTCAAGTTTTAATGTTTAATTTTAATAGGTTCAAAGGTCAAATTATTCAAACCGAAATCAAATATACAAAACCTTTTAAGGCTAAAGAAATGTTCGGTTTTTAATCTATTAATCCTATGGTGCGCCCAACATTCCATATATTTTTATACAAGAAATGATACTTGTTTTTTCGAGCTTGATTCTCTTCTCTTTCCCAAAAATGTAACTTGTGTACAGTGTATAAATACCCAAAAGAATAGCAGGTTTTATTTTTGTTTTTTTCTGCAATATCAGCTAGTGGATATCTATAAGAGGCCTCTCTGTTTTTTACTATTGTTAAGGCTTGTGTGCGAACACGAGCGGCTGAGTCTAAATAAACGTTGATGTTTTTCCTTTTTAATCTTCTATTTTTTAAATAACTTAATGTATAGTATTTGTGGCGGGCTCTTAATATTGTAATGTTTAAACCATCTACTATTTCAGATTCTATTTTAGTTAGGTTTTTATTCTCATACAACGCTCTAAAGCCATAAGTTTTTAGTCCATTCAAATACTTGTTTTCTATGAAATTTAGTTCGTCTTCATTTGCCTTATTTCGAATGTGAGGATAGGAATATTCTGGTCGAGGATGAAATTCTATATTCAAATCGCCAGGTAATTCATCTGTTACTGTTTGTGCAACCATAACGCGAATTAATTCATTGTTTTTAATCCATTTTTCTTGCCATTCGTATTCTTGTTTCACAAAGCCTTTTAGGGTTTCATTTTGAATGAGTGGAAAAACGTATTGCAACTCAGTTTTATCTTCTAAAATTCCATCTACTTTAAAATTCCAACTCCATTTAGCTATGCTATAATCTATAAGTCCGTAGCCCCATTCCCATCCAGAGCTAAACGTTAAGTGTCCAGGTATTTTTAGTGAGTCGCAGAGTTTTATATCGTCTAATCTAGCTTTAAAATACGAAGTAAGAAACATGGGTACCGAATTGTCGAACGTAACCCAGTAAGCCGATTCAGGGAAATACCAAGTTTCTCTTTTTTCTTTTTCGGAGATTAGTATATCGCGCATGTGTAATAGATTTTCGTTTCTATATACTGGCGCTTTTTGGTCGATGAGTGAATAGAACATAACGGTATGCACCATGAGTCCGTGTTCTGGATTTAAAAGGTCTGCGGCTTCTTTACCTTCGCCCGCATTAACCATTTGTTCTGGCTTTACAACGTGGTTCCGACTCATTAATTTAACGTTGTTCTGTTTGAGTATATCAGATAAAAGTTGGAGTAACTCTCTTTTTTTAGATTGATTCCCGCTGGTAAATTCGGTAGCCGAAAGTTCTACATTCCAGACATCGAAACCAGCTTGAAGTAGGTAATCAGTATTACGAATAAGTTGTTTGGTAGCTTTTTCATCATCAAAAGGGAAGGTCTCGTATAATTGAAATGCCTTTTGTTGGAGCATGTTTAGAGAAATGTCAATCCCGCAATATATGCCTCTTTGGTGCGAATATTTTACAATATCTTGTGCGTGTTTTAACCATGCGTCGCGGTCGATAGATTCCAATAAATTAAATTCAAAATAATTTTGTCCAGTTCGTGCTAACCAATCTATATACTCTTTTACGTTTTCAAGAGCGTGTGGTCTGGAAGGATCTAATAGGTCTTCGGTTAATTCTATAGGATGCATGGTATGCAAATGGAAACCTCTGTATTCAAATATTGGTTTGGCATACAAGGTTTGTTTATTATTGAGAATGATGGATTTTGGAATGAAAATTTCACGTGGGTGATAGAATTTAAAACCAATGTATCTTTCTAAAAATTCATATAAAGCATCTGAAATAGATTTTGCCCCATACCCCGAAATTTGGTAGTGTTTATTCGTATACGAAATTTCAAATGCATCAAGTGGAATAGATTCGTTTAGTTGAATTTTAAGGTAAATACTATCGTTACTTGGTATTTGTTTGACTAAATTTTCGCAGTCTGATATGCTAAGAGAAATGATGGGATTTCCTTTAAAATCATTCTTATTTATTATAAATAAATTAGCAGCTTGTAGCCTAGCATGTAGGCTCAAGCAAAATATAAAGAATATGTATTTAAGTACTTTCATTCGGTTTTATAATGCTCCAAAATACGAATTAAATACTTGATTCATTGGATACTTGAATTGATTATATTTGCCAAAATCTATATAATGAAGCCATTTTATACTATTATACTTTTTCTTAGTTTCAGTGTATTAGGTGCTTATGCGCAGAGCTTGAAATTGAAATCGGCAACTCACTCTAACCTAAATTCAAGTGTAAGATTTACATACAAATTTACTAGTCCGGCATTTGAAAAGGATAGTATATCTAAAGATGCATTCTTTACAAGAATAAGTTTGTATAAAAGTGAAAATACGAAGCTAAATTTGGGGACTGATTACGAATTGGTAACGGGTACTAAGCTTGTGAAATATGATAAAGGACAGAAAGTTGGCTTATTAGAATTTAGTTTAGATCAAAAAAACATCAGTATAGCTCCTGGGAAGTATTTTGGGAGAGCAACTTTATATTGTGCCAATAATCCGGATTCGATTTGGAATACTATTCAATTTAATGTGACATTATCAGAATATGTGGTGTTAGATTTTAGAATAGATAAATTGAGTGTAAAGGATTTGAATTGGGATTTTGCAGGAGACGCAATTCCGTTTGTTGGTTTGTTTACACGTAAAAGTTCATCGGGAAAAGGATATCCTGACCTTAGATTTTACATGTATAGCAAAGGCGAAAATTTGGCATATAAAAATTTAGGAGATGATGTATTGAGTGCAGAAAATGTGCAATTGTCGTTGCCTGTTAAGAATGGAGGAAGTATAAGTTTTAGTGTTAAAGACTACGACACATTTAGCAAGAATGATGAAATTATTACTGTTAATAATGCTTTTGTAGTAAAGAATGGACTTAATGCTCAAAAATCGTTTACGAATGGGAATGTAAATGATTTTAAAGTGAGTTATAAAGTGCACGACAAACCTATATTCTATCAACCTAAATTACGAATAAAATTAGGTGCTGATACTTCGAAATTTATATTGCTTGCTTTAATGTTCCCCACAAATAATGCAGGTTTCCCGAGCGATAAATTGCTAGTTGAATTCGATTCAGATTTGCTTGCTGAACAATTTAAGTATATGAATCGAAATGTAGGTTTTGAGGTTGTTGCTCAATCCTATTTTACAGATTTTAATATTCCAATTATTGATATACTAAATAAGAAAAGCTTTAAAATTAAAGTAAGTGATAAAGAGCATGGATTGTCGTACTACCAGAATGTAATTGACACGGTATTAATCCCAAAGGGAACCAAGTTTAAATGGATGAGTTATGATAATATACGAATAGATTATTCTCAAACTCAAAAAATAAAAGCTAAGATAGATTTAAATATACCTAAGTTTTTAGAGGGTGAAAAGGTAAAAACAGAGATAGTTGCCTATGAAAATGGAAATGTAAATAATCCAATAAATAATGGATTAAGAAAAATTTCAGATTCAGAGTTAGAAATAGATTTGTCGAATTATGAGATTATTCCAACAAATATTAAAGTGGAGTTGAAAAGCCTTTTAAACAAAGGGAATGAAGATTGGGAAATTGGGCAAATGGAATTTGCAATTGACTTTAAAGACTTTGTAAAAGTAGATGAAATAAAATTCAAAATTAGCAGTTCTGCCTTTTCGAAATTGAATGAAGTTGATGTAGAATTGAGAATTGGAAATAAGTTGCTTTATAAGAATGTCAATCAGCCAAAGACAAGTAAGAAGGAAGTAGAAATTTCATTGTCTGGAATAGCTGGTATTTATTTGAATAGTGAAAAAGTAGAGTTATTGATTAGAGGAGGTGATAAAGAATTAGTACGGGATAACTTTGAGTTGAAAGTGTTGAAGTCTAAAGTGTTAAGTAAGAAAATAAAAAAGGCTAAACTTGTGATTGAAGGTAAATTTAAGTAACTTGAGCTTTATTAATTAAAATTTAGAGGTTATGACAGTAGAAAGAAGAGAAGGGGATTCGAAGGGAGAATTTGTGGCGTATGAAAATGGCTCCATAGCTGGAAAAATGACCTTTTCAAATGCAGGTTCTAGAACTTTTATTATAGATCATACCGAAGTGAATCCAGAGTTTTCGGGTAAAGGAGTAGGTAAAGAAATGGTAATGGCGGCTGTAGCTTATGCGCGCGAGAATGGGAAGAAAATCATCCCACTTTGTCCATTTGCATTAAGTGTGTTCAATAAAGATAGCAGTCTCTCTGACGTGCGATCCATGTAACTTAAAAACCAATATACTTATGGGGAAATTTGTTGTTTTAAAACGAGGCAATGGAGAATTCCAGTTTAATTTAGTTGCCGGTAACGGACAAATTATACTTACAAGCGAAGGTTATACAACGAAAGCAGCTTGTATGAATGGAATTGAATCTGTAAAAAAGAATGCACCAGACCCTAGTAAATACGAGCGTTTAACATCGAAAAACGAGAAGCATTATTTTAATTTATTAGCAGGGAATGCTAAAGTGATTGGAACGAGTCAGATGTACGAGTCTTCATCAAGCCGAGATAATGGTATAGAATCGGTTATGAATAATGCTCCAGCTGCTAGTATCGACGATCAAGCACATTAAAAAAAGGTGTGATTCTTAAGAGAGTCACACCTTTTCAATTTTATATCACATTCAATTATTTAATTACACCTAATTCTTTACCTACTTTGGTAAAGGCAGCAAGTGCTTTATCTAAATGTTCTTTAGTATGCGCTGCAGATAATTGAACACGTATACGTGCTTGTTCCTTAGGCACAACAGGGTAGAAGAATCCTATTACATAAATACCTTCTTCTAATAATTTATCGGCCATTACTTGCGATAAACGTGCATCGTAGAGCATAACTGGAACGATAGCCGAATCACCATCTTTAATATCAAAACCAGCTGCACGTATTCCATTTTTAAAATACTTGATGTTCTCTTCTAAACGGTCTTTTAATTCGGTAGTTGAAGAAAGAATGTTGAATACTTCTATAGAAGCGCCAACGATAGCTGGGGCAAGTGAATTACTGAATAAGTACGGACGCGAACGTTGACGTAACATTTCAATAATTTCTTTTTTACCAGTGGTATAACCACCCATAGCACCACCAAGAGCTTTACCTAAAGTTCCGGTGATAATATCAACGCGATCGAGTACTCCGCATAATTCAGGTACTCCACGCCCCGTTTTACCAATAAAGCCGGCACTGTGACATTCGTCGGTCATTACTAAGGCGTCGTATTTGTCGGC
>DATCKI010000084.1:0-6799 GCA_036562365.1 Bacteroidia bacterium
GGAAGGAACTATGCGAACTTTGAATGAGAATTGGAGAAAAGAATTAAAAGAATTAATTAAAGTTACAGCCCAAGAAATTGCTGATAAACATGGAGCTAAGGTAATTGTAAGAATTGAAGATGGTTATCCTGTTTTGAATAACAATATTGAGCTTACTCAACGTGCTAAAGCTGCTGCGAAACAGTATTTAGGAGAAGATAAAGTGGTTGACTTAGATTTACGTATGACAGCAGAAGATTTTGCATATTTTAGTCAACAATTACCAGTTTGTTTTTACAGATTAGGTACCGGGAATAAGGCTCTAGGAATCACAGCCAATGTACATAATGCGCATTTTAATATAGACGAAGAAGCCTTAAAAACAGGTATGGGTTTAATGGCTTGGTTGGCTATAAAAGAACTTGAAAGTTTAGCTTAATCAATAAGGTTTTTGGTTCTATACATTTGAAAAGATTTAGGCGACATTCCAACATTTCTTTTAAAGAATTTTCCGAAAAAAGATTGATCACTAAAGTTTAATGTTTCAGCAATATTTGCAATGGTTAACTCATTTCTACGAAGTAGAAATTTTGCTTCCATAATAACGTGATCATTAATGATTTCACTTGCATTTTTGCCAGTAATTTCTTTTACAACTTCGGTTAAATATTTAGTGCTAATATGCATTTGTTCTGCATAATGCGAAAGTTTCCTTTCGGTTCTGAATTGTTCTTGAACCAACTTGCTAAATTGCATAGCAAGCTTTTCTTTTCTTGAAAAATTTAAGTCGTGTAATTGAGTGTGTTTTTTAGTAAGTGCACCCATTTCGAACAAGAAAATTTGGAATTGGTGAACTAATAAAGCTCTTCCAAAATAATGCGTATCGAATACATCTAAAGTTTCAGAAACCCGTTCGTAGGCGGTTCTAATTCTATTAGTGTCTTCATTTGACAAATGCCAAACTTGAGAATATAGAGTTGAAACAAAGTGGAGTACGTCGGAATGGAGGTCTGAGATTTTATTTTCAAGGAGGAAATTTTTAGAATAACTTAAGCCAGAAATAATGATACCTTCCTCGTTAGGAACAATACGTAAGTGTTTTCCTGGGGTAGCTTGAATAACCGTATTTTTTTGGATAGGAGTTCTTTCTGAATTATATTCTACTACTCCGCTTCCACATTTTACAATAAAAACCACATAATTTTGAGTAATGGGAATATCTTTTTTAGTAGTCCGAGGAGTAATAACATAATTATCGAACAAAGTAAGGCCCATTTTTTCTTTGTGTAGGGTTCGATATTTCTCTTCAGCCTTTGAAATATATACAGATATGTTTTTTTTCATTTTAAGTCTTTGATTATAGGTTTTATAGCTATTTAACCTGTGTTTTTGACCAAATGGGAGCATGGCAAATGTAAAGAAATATTTTTAGTTTTGCTTTCTCTAATTTTATTGTATCGGTTTGATTATCAATAACTTTTTAGCTAAACTACTTTTTTTGATGGTTTTAAGATTTTAGAAAACTTTTAACGAAAAGCCGACTTATAGACCAATTTAAAAGGAAATAAGGACTTATTAAAATCATTTTTATAGTCGAAATTTGCGCAAAATTTAGTTTATGAAATTTAGTGTTGGAGAAATGAAAGGGTTCTACTTCCAGGCAATTCGTATTGGAATCGTTTCCATTGCTCTATTCGGTTTAAGTGGTACAGGGTTTAGTCAAAAGAGCACGACCAATAGAGACACGGTAATGCTTAAAGACGCAACACTTGATCAATTAATAAAATACGCATTAGATAATCGCCCAGAGATAAAGCAAGCGAAAATAGATGAGCGTATTGGAGAGAAGGATATTCAATCTGCCATGTCGGGTTGGATGCCACAAATTGGATTGAGTGCTGCATATACTTATAACATTAAGTTACAAGAAAACCCATTAACGGTGAATGGACAAACCAATTTTATCACAATGGGTCAGCGTAACAATTCATCGTTGGTATTACAAGCAGATCAGCAAATTTTGAATGCGGGCTTAATTCAAGCATCAAAATCAATTAAGTATTACAGAAAGCAGTACGACGAAAATACGGAAGCTAAGAGTATAACTACAGTAGTACAAGTAAGCAAAGCTTACTACGATATTTTAATGAGCCAAGAGCAATTAAATATCATTACTCAAAATATTGCTCGTATCGAGAAGCAATACAATGACGCGAAAGCGTTGTACGAAAGTGGAATGGCTGATAAGACTGATTTTCAGCGTGCACAAATTAGTTTAAGCAATAGTAAGGCCGACTTAAAAAGAACGCAAGAATTATTGAATTATAAGTATGCGTATTTAAAAGTTTTATTAGGATATGAGCCTACTAAGGAATTAACTATTTCCTATGATATAAGTGCATTAGAGAAAGATGTTTATTTGTCGGACAGCGACAATTTAAACGTAGAAAACAGGGTAGAATATCGTCAATTAGAGACACAAAAAAAACTTCAAAAGATTAATGTGTTGTATAACAAATTACAATTCATGCCTACATTATCGGGGGTTGTGAATTACAATTTAGTATTTAACCGTAACGATTTTGCCTCATTATACAATCAGTCTTATCCTTCATCTGCAGCGGGTTTACGTTTGTCTTTACCAATATTTACGGGAGTAAAACGTATACATCAAATTCGTAAAGCGGAGATGATAGAAGAGAAGATAGATTTAGATTTAGAGAATATCAAAAATCAGATTAATAGTCAGTATATACTTGCCATTGCTTCTTACAGAGCGAACTTAAATGATTTTGAGATTGCAAAAGAGAACATGGAATTATCATTAGAAGTTTACAATACCATCAAAGATCAATATGATGCAGGAGTTAAGTCGTACTTAGAATTAATGACATCAGAGACTGATTTAAAGATGGCACAATTAAATTATTTAAACACCTTGTATAACGTACATGCTGCCAAGCTAGATGTTAAACAAGCATTAGGAAAAATATCAATTAGTAAGTAGTCACGTATCATGAAATCAAATACATTATATTTTGGGTTTATAATTGCAGCTGCTGCATTTGTTAGTTCTTGTGGCAATAAGCAACAAGCTCCACAAGGTGCAATGCCAGTTGAGGTTACTACGTACAAAGTTACCAAGGAAAATGTAAGCGTTACCGATAAATATCCAGGATTAGTAGTTCCATTACAAGAGGTTGAATTACGAGCTGAGGTTGGAGGTACTATTACAGGGATCTTCTTTAAAGATGGCCAGCGCGTTAGTAAGGGACAAAAGCTTTATGAAATAGACCGTACCAATTATCAAGCGGCATATCAAGCAGCAAAAGCAAATGTTCAAGTTGCCAAAGCGAATTTTGAGAAAGCACGTAAAGATGCTGAGCGTTTTAAAACTCTTGCAGCAAAAGATGCGGTGGCGGGACAAAAACTTGACTATGCATTAACCGATTTAAGTAATGCTGAATCTCAATTAGCTTTAGCAGAAGCGAATTTAACTACTGCAGAAGCGAATTTACGTCGTTCTCAAGTTGTAGCTCCTTTCGACGGTATAATTGGTATTTCTGCTGTTAAAGCTGGTGCTTATGTGAGTCCTGGAGTAACCTTATTAAACACAGTGTCTACTGTAGATCCAATTACAGTAGATATAGCCATCAACCAAAGAGAAATTTCTCGCTTTGTTGAATTACAAAAAGATCAAAAACAAACTATAGCCGATTCAATTTTCACATTAGTAGTAAATGGGGATCCGTATTCTATGTTTGGTAAAGTAGAAATAATAGACAGAGCGGTAAATCCGAATACAGGATCTATCACTGTACGTATTTCGTTCCCGAATCCAAAGTCAGAATTGGTTGCAGGAATGAATGGAACAGTATATGTGAAAAACAAATTCAGCGAACCAAAGATTGTTATACCATTCAAAGCTGTTAGTGAGCAGTTAGGAAAATTCTCGGTATTTGTTGTTGGTGCTGATAATAAGGTTGAACAACGATTAGTAGAATTAGGTTCAAGTGTTGGAACCAAAGTAATTGTACTATCTGGCTTAGAAGAGGGAGAAGTAATCGTTCAAGACGGTATCATGAAACTTCGCCAAGGATCTGAGATTATAGTTAAGTAGGAAATTTACAAGCATTAAAAGAAATCATTTATGATATCAAAAGTATTTATAAACCGTCCAGCTTTGGCGATAGTGATATCAATACTTATAGTATTGGTTGGAACTATTGTATTAACAGGGCTTCCGGTGAGTCAATATCCAAATATTGCTCCACCAACGGTAACGGTAAATGCAACTTATACAGGAGCAGATGCTCAAACTGTTGAACAAACGGTTACTACGCCAATAGAGAGCCAAATTAATGGTACTCCAGGCATGAAATATATTACTTCAAACAGTACTTCTGATGGTCGTTCTGCGATTACAGTAACTTTTGAAGTAGGTACCGATATTGAGCTTGCAACGCTTGATGTACAAAATCGTGTGGCAATTGCTGAGCCATCTTTACCAGAGCC
Source organism: Bacteroidia bacterium (assembly GCA_036562365.1). Taxonomy (GTDB): domain Bacteria; phylum Bacteroidota; class Bacteroidia; order CAIKAF01; family CAIKAF01; genus JACVCJ01. The sequence continues at coordinate 4,495 of DATCKI010000084.1, forward strand.
AGTACGTCGTTTAGGGGTAACAACTAAAAAGGCCAATACCGACATGTTGATGGTTATGGGTCTAGTTTCTCCAAATGGAACTTACGACCAAGCTTTCTTGTCGAACTACCTTAACATTTATATAAAAGATGCGATTTTGCGTGTACCAGGTGTGGGCGACGTTATGACATTTGGTCAGCCATACTCTATGCGTGTATGGTTAGATGCAGGAAAAATGGCCGCATTAGGAATTACTCCGGCTGATGTTTCGGCTGCAATACAAGAACAAAATCTTCGTGTGCCTGGTGGTTCTGTTGGTGGTCCTCCACAACAAAAAGGCCAAACCTTTGAGTATTCTGTAGTACTTGATGGAGACCTAAAAACCGAAGATGAATTTAAAGAAATTGTTATAAAAACAAATCCAGATGGCTCTATGGTATATCTAAAAGATATAGCAAGAGTTGAATTAGGAGAGTTTGCTTATAGTGTTTCATCTAAAATTAATGGTCAAACTTCCTCTCAAATGGGTATCATGCAGACTCCAGGCGGTAACGCAGTGGAAACTGCTAAAGGTATTTTTGAGACTATGGAACGCTTGAAAGCCTCGTTCCCTGATGATGTTGATTATAAAATTGGATTTGAAAACGTTTCTATTATCAACGCTTCAATCAATTCAGTTCTTCAAACTTTATTCGAAGCAATTTTACTTGTAACAGTAGTTGTATTTATCTTCTTACAAAGTTGGAGAGCAACGTTAATTACGGTAATTGCTATACCTGTATCTATTGTAGGTACTTTCATTTTCTTCAGTGTTTTAGGCTTCTCAATTAACGTTTTAACCATGTTTGGTTTCGTATTGGCTATTGGTATAGTGGTCGATGATGCCATTGTTGTGGTTGAAGCGGTTCAACATTATATAGACACAGGATATTCGCCTAAAGAAGCGACTTTAAAAGCGATGAGTGACATTACTGCACCAGTTATTGCTATTGCATTAATCTTAGCTGCAGTATTTGTACCAGTTGGTTTTATTCCTGGTATGGTGGGTAAATTATACCAACAATTCGCTATTACAATTGCGATTTCAGTATTGATTTCAGCATTTGTGGCTTTATCTTTAACTCCTGCTTTATCTGCTATGTTACTTCGTCCAAGTACACTTGGAAAAGAAGCTAAAGGCTTGGGTAAAATATTTTATAAATTCAATCAAGGGTTCGAAAAACTTACTGGAAAATATACCAATACTGTGCGTTGGTGCTTGAAAAAAACTCCTCTTGTACTAGTAATGGTAGCGGTAATTTATGTAGGTACAGTTGGATTATTCATCAATAAACCTACAGGTTTCATTCCAAGTGAAGACTCAGGTACATTCATTGTAGGTTTAACTTTACCAGAAGGCTCTGCATTATCTCGAACTAGAGAATTTTCGGATAGAGTTTCTGAAACGATTCGTGAGAAAAATCCAGAGGTAATGAACGTAACAGCAATTACAGGTATCAATATCTTAAACCGTGCGTTTAAATCGAATGTTGGTACTTTCTTCGTTCAGCTTAAACCTTGGGATCAACGTGAAAGAGGCTCAGCAGAGATTATCGCTGGTATATTCAAGGAATTTGCAAATGAGAAAGATGGTGCAGTACTTGCCGTACAGCCACCACCAATTCCTGGTTTAGGTTTTAGTGGAGGTTTCTCTATCCAAATTCAAGACGAAAAAACAGTTGATATTAAAGAATTTGATGCGGTTGCAGGTCAATTTATTGCTGCCGTAAATGGCAGACCAGAAGTTGGACGAGCTTATACCTTATTCAACACTACAACTCCTAATTATAAGTTAACCTTGGATAGAGACAAAGCTAAACGCATGGGGGTCCCTGTATCAAGTGTTTATTCTACCATTTCAACGTATTTTGGTAGTAGTTATGTGAACGACTTTACCCGTTTTGGACGTAACTACCGTGTGGTAACACAGGCCGATACTACGTATAGAGGTAAAATAGAACATTTGAATAATATTTATGTGAAAAATATGCGAGGCGAACAGGTTCCGCTTTCTGCATTGGTTAGCTATAAATTAGAAGAAAATCCAGCTATTGTAAACCACTTCAACTTATTCCGTTCTATCGAAGTTAGTGGTACTTCGGCACTAGGATATTCTTCAGGAGACGCATTAGATGCCTTAGAAGAAGTTGCAGCTCAGACATTACCTCCTGGGTATAAGTATAGCTTCTCAGGATTAAGTGAGCAAGAGCGTGAATCTGGGAATGCAACAGGAACTATTTTTGCCTTGATTATAGTTGTGGTATTCTTATTACTTGTGGCATTATAC
>DATCKI010000318.1:0-1626 GCA_036562365.1 Bacteroidia bacterium
GTTTTCTGGGGCGCTGGAATTATGAAAGATACCATATGCGCAGCTGCTATTTCGCAAATAGTATATGCATTCTATGCCGTATTCATTCAGAAAAAAAGAAAAAACAAACTCATATTTAGTATACTAATTGCTATTTATATCTTACTCGTTACAAAACCATATTTGCTTTTTGCTCTTATTCCTGGTCTTGTATTTTGGGGTACATTTGGATATATAAGTTCCATAAAAAACAAATTAGTGAAATTTGGACTCGTTCCTATTTTCATCATATTTGCTTCTATAGGTAGTTTTTACTTATTAAATCAAGCTATAATATCCTCTTTCGGAAGCACAGATCAAGCTTTAGAAAGAGCTGTAATTACACAACAAGATTTGATAAGATCTGAACAGTATGGAAGTAATTTTTACGATATAGGTAAATACGACCCATCATTCACTGGTTTGCTTAGCAAAACGCCTATAGCATTAACGGTTGGGCTATTTATGCCTTTTATTTGGCAAGCTAGAAATCCAGTAACCATTTTAAGTGCATTAGAAAATTTAGTACTATTATGCTTAACTATTTACTACTTGTTTAAAACTAGAATTTACGGATTATTCGTATATACATTCCGTAATCCGGTACTTTTATTCTGTATAAGTTTTTCTTTAATTACTGCATTAATAGTAGGTTTAACTACTGCTAATTTTGGGGCTTTGGTGCGTTATAAAATGCCACTTTTACCCTATTTCTTATCTTACTTTATCATACTCATCAATTTGATGAATAAGAAAGAAGAAACACATACTTAATTATTCCTTAATATAAGCTGCTTTTAAAGCATTTCCAACTCCCAATAGGGTCAACATAAAATTTACCAAATTCTTTGCAGATTTTGCAAAAAAATTCGACTCTAAATTATTGCGTAACTTTTCGTCAGGACTATCAACCGCCACGCCACCAGCAGCTTCTGTAACGGTTCTATGTTTTACTAATTTGCTAATAGAAATTCCTGTACTCTTTATAAACAACTTCTTAAAACCATGCTTTTTCATTAAGAAATGAAAAGTTTTAGGAGTATAATAAGATAGGTGCTCAGGATAGCAAATTACTGTATATTCATTCTTTAGAACATATCGTTCAATAGCATTAAAATTTGGTGTAGTGCAGTAAAATAAACCTCCTTTACGTAAGAAATATCGCACACATTCCATCTCTTCATTCGGGTAATTTATATGCTCTATAACCTCAAAAGAAGTAATTACGTCAAAGCTCTCTACTTCGAACATGTCTTTGCGCGTTTTACCTTGTTGCATTTTAATGCCTTTGGCCTCGCAAATGGCTATAGCTTCGTCCGAAAATTCAGTTCCATAAACTTCCCAACCTTTACTTTTTGCCACTTGTGCAAAAAGTCCTATACCGCATCCTAAATCCAGCAATTTTCCAGTTTGGCGATATGGCTCAAAACTCTCAAGAATCTCCTCGTAACGCTTAATGGTAAGCGGACTTAAATAATCATTTCTTCTATATTTTGCATAATGAGCATTAAGTTCTTCTATGGTAGGAATTTGTTTATAAAATACAAAACCTAATGGTTTGCTTTTTACCAATCCTGGATAACCCTTTAATTCTACTAATTCAGAGCT
>DATCKI010000085.1:0-4026 GCA_036562365.1 Bacteroidia bacterium
CACGTAAAAAGCTTCGATGAAATGACTAATGTAGGAAAGAATTTACGAGCTTTCCTAGAAGAAAATTTCATGATTACCGAACTTCAAATTCAGCAAGTTCAAGTCAGTTCTGATAAAACTATTAAAACAGCTTTCTCGCTTACCGATGGTAAAGTGGTGGAAGGAGTATTGATTCCTGCCGAAAACCGCATGACCGCTTGTGTTAGCTCTCAAGTTGGTTGTAGCTTAGATTGTAAATTCTGCGCAACGGCACAATTAAAAATGATGCGTAATTTACATCCTGATGAAATTTATGATCAGGTTGTGGCCATCAAAAATCAAGCGCAAGAATATTATAATCACCCGCTTACCAATATCGTTTTAATGGGTATGGGAGAACCCTTACTTAATTTTAAAAACGTAAGTACAGCAATAGAGCAAATTACCAGTGAGCAAGGCTTAGGTATGAGTGCTAAGCGTATAACCTTATCAACAAGTGGAGTGGCTAAAATGATAAAAAAACTAGGCGACGACCAAGTTAAATATCGCCTAGCTGTAAGTCTTCATGCCGCCGATAACGAAAAACGTAGTCAGATTATGAGTATTAATAACTCAAATCCGCTTGAAGACCTTGCCGATGCATTAAAGCATTACTATTCCAAAACAGGAAATTCGGTTACATACGAATACATATTATTCAAAGATTTCAATGATAGTCCTGAAGATGCGAAGAATTTAATCAAATTCGCTAAGCATATTCCATCAAAAGTTAATATCATTGAGTATAATCCAGTTGATGGAAGTCCTTTCCGCCAAACCGATTCTCAATCTTTAAATAGATTTCAGAGTATTTTGGAGAATGCAGGAATTACAACTACTGTTCGTAGAAGTAGAGGTAAAGATATTGATGCAGCTTGTGGTCAATTGGCCAATAAAACCAAATAAAATACTCTTTTTTCTAGCTTTTAGGTAGAAAACATGATAAATGTCATGTTTCTGTCTGACATTGCTCATCCTTTCTCTGAGTTCCATTCTAGACCTTTGTGGTATCAAAAGAGGAGTTATGGAAGCCCTATTTATTCTTATTGGATTTAGCGTAATAGTAGCCATACTATTCCTAGTCATTTTTATTCGGTCGGTACGTGCTGGTCAATTCGACGATGATACCTCACCGGCTATTCGCATTTTGGATAAACCAAGCTCAACTACAGGCTCAGATAAAACTAAATAAACAATAACAATTTAACCTGCTTTGACAGTTATGGAACTTCAAAAATTTAAGTACGACAACAAGATCGTCAGCATGTTTGCATTTGCAACTATGATTTGGGGACTTGTAGGAATGTTAGTGGGATTGATAGTAGCTATCCAGATTTTTAATCCTGGATTTTTGCATCTAGAATTCACCACATTTGGTAGAATTAGACCTCTACATACTAATGCCGTGATCTTTGCCTTCGTTGGAAATGGTATTTTTATGGGTTATTACTACTCAATTCAACGTTTATTGAAAACGAGAATGTGGAGTGATACCTTAAGTAAAATCCACTTCTATGGTTGGCAATTAATTATTCTAGCGGCTGCATTAACCCTTCCTCTTGGTTATACTACCTCGAAAGAGTATGCAGAGCTTGAATGGCCTATTGATATTGCTATTGCTCTTATCTGGGTGGTATTTGGGGTTAATATGTTAATGACTATCATTAAACGTAGAGAACGCCATCTATACGTAGCTATTTGGTTCTATATTGCAACTTTCGTAACGGTTGCAGTTCTTCATATCGTTAACTCTTTCGAATTACCTGTTGGTTTGTTTAAATCCTATTCTCTTTATGCAGGTGTTCAAGACGCTTTAGTTCAATGGTGGTACGGACATAACGCGGTTGCGTTTTTCTTAACTACTCCTTATCTAGGTTTAATGTACTACTATTTACCTAAAGCAGTTAACAGGCCGGTTTATTCATACAAATTATCTATTATCCACTTCTGGGCCCTCATTTTCATCTATATTTGGGCGGGTCCTCACCACTTACTTTACTCAACCTTACCAGATTGGGCGCAAAGTTTAGGTACTGTATTCTCTATTATGCTTATCGCTCCATCTTGGGGTGGGATGATAAATGGTCTACTTACTCTACGTGGTGCGTGGGATCGTGTTCGCGATAACGCAACGCTTAAATTCTTTGTGGTAGCTATTACCGCTTATGGTATGGCTACTTTTGAAGGTCCACTTCTCTCTCTTAAACAAATTAATGCAATTAGTCACTTTACCGATTGGACCATCGCACACGTGCATATTGGTGGATTAGGTTGGAATGGTATGTTAACCTTTGGTATTCTTTACTGGTTAATGCCTCGACTTTATAAAACTGAGTTATTCTCAACTAAAATGGCTAATGCTCACTTCTGGATTGCTACCCTTGGTATGTTGCTTTATGCAATTCCTATGTATTGGGCAGGATTTACTCAAAGCTCTATGTGGGCTCAGTTCACCGAAGCAGGTACTTTAATGTATCCAGAATTCCTTGAAACTGTAACTAACTTAAAAGGTCTTTATGCTCTTCGTGCTCTTGGTGGTGCTTTATACTTAGGTGGTGCTATTATGATGGTTTATAACCTTGTTATGACTGTGAAAAAAGGTACTCTTGAAAAAGAAGAAGAAGCCGAAGCTCCTGCATTAGTTGGTGAATACAAAGCGCATAAAGGCGACCACTGGCACAGATGGATTGAGCGTCGTCCTATCCAACTTACCATATTCGCTACTGTTGCAATTTTAATTGGTGGGGTTATAGAAATGCTTCCAACATTCATGATTGAAAGTAATGTGCCTACAATTTCGAGCGTAAAACCATATACACCACTCGAATTACAAGGTCGTGATATATACATTCGTGAAGGTTGTGTGAGCTGTCACTCACAACTAGTTCGTCCATTCAGACATGAAACAGTTCGTTATAAAGGTGAATATTCAAAGAGTGGAGAATTCGTTTATGATCACCCATTCCTTTGGGGAAGTAAACGTACAGGACCAGATTTACATCGTGTAGGACAGAAATATCTACATAGCTGGCACTATTTCCACATGGCTAATCCAGACGATATCTCTAAAGGATCTTTAATGCCGGCTTATCCATGGATGTTTACAAACGATTTAGATGTAGAAACTACTCCTGCTAAAATTCGTGCAATGCAAAAATTAGGAGTTCCTTATCCTGAAGGTTATGACCAAATCGCTGTGGAAGATTTAAGAAAACAAGCAAACGAAATAGCAAGTTCTCTTTTAGAAGATAAAGCCGTTCAATACGATTTTGCTGAACGCAGTCAAGGTAATTTAGCAGATAAGGAAATTATCGCTCTAATAGCTTATCTACAACGTTTAGGTACCGACATCAAACAAAATAACCAGAGTCCTGAAACCCAAATTAAAAAGTAATTGTCATGCTTAAGAATATAAAATTTTATCTCGACAACGCCTCTGTAGACTGGATGGGAATAGTCTCTTTAGTAATATTCTTTCTATTCTTTGTTGGTCTGGTACTTTACGTATTTGTTATGAAAAAAGACCAAGTAGATATGCTAAAAAATATTCCGCTTTCTCAAGATGATACTAACGAATCTAATTCTGAACACTATGAAAATTAAGCATATAAATCGAATACTAAATGGTAAAACTTTAGGGTTTACTTCGGCTGCATTTGCATTTGCTCTGAATGCAAATGCTCAAGCCGAGGTTGCGGTTGAAGAAAAAAGCAGTGGATTCGTTGAACTAGTTTCTAGTCTTTCTTTAGAGGAAACCATCTTGCTCATTCTAATAACATTCTTAATCCTTATTCTTTTCTATTTCTTATCAGTTGTTCAAACTTTAATTCAAGTTTTAATTGGTGAAGTAGCTGAAAAAGCAAAAGAAAAAGGAATTGAATTTAAGCCTAAGAAAAAGTCTTTCTTTAATCAATTAATGGAGAAACTTACAGATGCTAAAACAGTTGAAGAAGCTCCAGAATTATTGATTGATCACGATTATGACGGAATTCAAGAACTTGATAATAG